>DATAIB010000266.1:0-13854 GCA_036262855.1 Candidatus Limnocylindrales bacterium | reverse complement strand
GATTTCGGCGATGCCCTGCTCTCCGAGCCACCCGAAACCCGTGCGGAGTGCGCCCGCGGCCAACCGGATCTCGCCACGTGCAGCGCGGCGGGCTGTGGTTGGCAGGATCCCAGGTCTGTCATCGCGTCCAAATCGAGCCACGTCGCAATCTGGCAGGAAGGGGCGACGGGAATCGAACGGCGGGCGATGGGCGACGGGAATCGAAAAGGGCGGCTTGCGCCGCCCTTCCGTCGATGTCGCAGCCGTGGCCGCGGAGATTACTTGCGCTTGGTCCGGAACTGGTTGAGGTGGGTCGTCCAGTCCGAGCCGCCCGTCGCGTTCGTGGCGCACGAGCCGTGCCAGCCGCACACGCACGTGATCGTCTGCTCGCGGTGCTTGTACTGGTCGATCACGTGCCGCAGCGGCTCGGGCTCGCCGGTGCGATTCGCGGGACGGGTCAGCGACAATGGTCGACCGTTCAAGGGTGTGAGCTCCTGGGCACAGGGCCACTTGGGCCGCGCGTTCGCGGCTGGTTCGGGGAGAAGAATTATCGCCGATTCCGGCAATTTCCGCTTGGCGCCGCACGATCGGCGCGCCGCGACCGACGCGCGGGCCTCAGATCACGCGGCCCGGATTGAGGATCCCGAGCGGGTCCAAGGCCGCCTTGATGGCACGCATCGCAGCCACCGCGCCCTCACCTCGCTGCCGCGGCAGCCACGCCTTCCGAACCACCCCGACCCCGTGCTCCGCCGAGACGGTGCCGCCCAGGTCCAACGTCGCCTGGAGCATCTCGTCCTGGACCTGGAGCGAGTGCCGCATGGCCTCCGGATCGTCGCGGTCGAAGAGCAGGTGCGGGTGCAGGTTCCCATCGCCGGCGTGGCCGAACGTCGCGCACGTGACCCCGTGGGCCGCGGCGATCCGCTCGATCGCCGCGAGCAGGTCCGGGACCTTCGAGCGCGGGACGGCGACGTCCTCGGACATCCGCACCGTCCCTCGCCGCTCCAGCGCATCGAAGGCGAGCCGCCGCGCCTGGCGCAGCCAGTCCGCCTCGGCGGCGTCGGCCGCCCGGACGACGGCGCTGGCGCCCGCACCCGTGCACGCGGCCTCGGCTGCGTCCATCTCCGCCGCGGCGGCCGCACCCGGCGCATCGGACTCGACGAGCAGCATCGCCGCCGCCTCGCGATCGAGCCCGAGCTTGAACGCATCGTCGACCGCGAGGATGGTCTCGTGGTCCAGGAGCTCCAGCGTCACCGGCACCATGCCCGATCGGGTCATCGCGGCGACCGCCTCGCCCGAGGCGACGAGCGACGGGAAGAACGCGAGGAGCGTCGAGCGCGGACCCGGCAGCGGCCGGAGTCGCAGGGTCGCCTCGGTGATCACGCCGAGCGTGCCCTGGCTGCCGACGATGAGGTGCGTCAGCGAGTAGCCGGCGGTGTCCTTGACGGTCTTGCCGCCGGTCCTGATGACGGTGCCGTCCGCGAGGACCACCTCGAGGGCGAGCACCCAGTCGCGCGTCTGGCCGTACTTCACGCAGCACAGGCCGCCCGCGTTCGTGCCGAGATTGCCACCGATCGATGACGACTCGTAGCTCGCCGGATCCGGCGGGTAGAACAATCCGTGCTCGGCGACGGCACGCTTGAGCTCCGCATTGATCACGCCCGGCTGGACGACCACGCACAGGTTGTCGGCATCGATGTCGAGGATCCGATCCATCCGCATCAGCGACATCGTCAGGGCGCCCTCGATCCCCGCGGCCCCGCCGGAGAGCCCGGTCCCCGCCCCGCGCGGGACGACCGGCAAGCCATGCCGCGAGGCCCCGGCGAGGATCGCGGACACCTCCGACGTCGTCGTCGGCAGCGCAACCGCCCCCGGCAGCCCCGCGCTGAGGTAGTCCGTCTCGTCGAGCCGGTACGACTCGCGATCCAGGGCGTCCGTCAGGATCCGCAGGTCCGGCGCGGTGGTGCGAAGCTCATCCAGCACGGCCCCGAGCGCATTGGTGGGGATCGCTGCAGTCATGATTGGATCGTAGCGGTCGCGGGGGTACGATCCGCACTGTGCCCCCGGTGGCTGGTCGCCCGCGTCGCGCCCGCCTCGCGCCCGCCATCGCGCTCGTCGCAGCGGGCCTGACCGTCGCGCTCGCGGCCTGCGACTCCTCCACGCGACTGCCCGTGGCGACGCAGGAGGTCGCCGGGGTGACCGACCTCGCGGCGACGCCGGCTGCAGCACGCACAACCGCGCCGACGCGCGCGCCGTCGGTGACCGCGCAGCCCGGGCCCGTCGAGACGCCCGGCCCCTCGGCGCCCGCTCCGGCGCCCGGCGATCCCACCGCGCCCGGCGCGACCGGCATCGTGCCCGGGACCGTCGATCGGACGAGCCTCGATCTCACCGCGAGCTACGACGTGAAGGCCGCGATCACCGTCAGCACCGGCGCGCTCGACGTGACGACCGCGATCTCCGTCCGGAACGACTCCGGCGCGGGCATCGACCGCCTCGAGCTCAACACGATCGCAGCCCGCCTCGGGGGCATGAAGATCCTCGCCACGACGGTCGATGACGTCCCGGTCAAGGCCACGTTCCGCGACCAGACGGTCACCGTGCCGCTCGGCGGCGTGCTGCCCGACGGCGCGTCGACGACCGTCCGGATCGAATATCGCGCCACCCTCGCCAAGGGCACGACGGGCTCCGACTGGATGTTCAGCCGGTCCGGCGGCGTGCTGACGCTGTACCGATGGATCCCGTGGGTGAGCGTCGCGACCCCGTTCGATCGGCCGAACGCCGGGCAGCCGTTCGTGACGCCGACGAGCCCCGAGGTCGATGTCGAGCTGCTGACCGACGCACCGCTGGTCCTCGCCGCGCCGTCCGCGAAGTACGACGAGTTCGCGGCCGGAAGCGGCAACTACTGGGCGTTCTCGGCGAAGGACGTGCGCGACGTCGCGATCGTCCTCGCGCCGGAGTTCCGGGTCGCCACCGGCAAGGCAGACGGCGTGCCGGTGCGCGCGTTCAGCCGCCCGGGCGGACCTTCCGCCACCGCACTCCTCGACCTTGCGATCGGCGCCGTCCGGTCCGAGGCCGACCAGCTGGGCATGGCGTTCCCGGCGTCGTCGATGACGGTCATCGACACGCCGGCGGGCGTCGGGCTCGAATCGCCGGGCATGGTCTGGGTCCCGCGCAAGCTCGACACCCGCAATCGCACCTACGCGATCTACCAGGGCGTCGCTCACCAGTGGTTCTACGGGCTCGTCGGCAACGACCAGCGGGCCGAGCCGTTCGCCGACGAGGGCCCGTCCGATCTGCTCGCGCGGAGCGTGCTGCACACACTGCGGGCATCCCGGTGCGGCCAGGTCGCGCTCGATCGCGCGGTCACGAAGTACGCGGGCAGCTGCTACTACGAGCAGGTGATCGTGCAGGGCGGTCGCGTGCTGGATTCGCTCCGGCAGCGGATGGGCACGACGGCGTTCTGGACGGCCATGCGCGCCTACCTCAACGAGTACCGCGGCGAGATCGCCGGGACGAAGGAGCTCCTCGAGACGCTGCGCGCCGGCACGAAGGCCAACCTGCTGCCGGTCCTGCGGAGCCGGTTCCCGAGCCTGTACTAGGCCTGCAGGAGCGGCGTCCCCGCGCCGACGCGGCGATCCGCCGCGAGTGCCTGCGGCATCTGCCGGAACGAGGGCGGGAGCACGGGGCGCCACGCTTGCCATGCCGACACGAGCCACGCCGCGACGGCGCGCTGTCGGAGGCCCCACGGCAGCCCGTAGCCCTCGCGAACGGCCCGGGGCAGCAACCCGATCGACGGCCAGAACAGCCACCCGTACGCCCGCGCCGGGATGGCATCCATCAGCGGCGCCGCCCTGGCCAGCAGGGGCCCGGCAGCCGCAATCGCGGGACCGAGGGGCGGATGCAGGATCGCGTCGGCCAGCTCGCGCGCCTCGTCGCCGACCCGCACCGGGCCATCGGGCCCGAGCATCGCGGCAACGTAGTCATCGAACGCGTCGATGTCCGGCGGGAGCAGCGCCGCGGGAATCCCGAAGGCGCGGCCAACCGGCAGCGTCTCCTCGTAGTAGCGCGACCGCTCCTCGTGCGACAGCGGCTCGATCCACGCGTCATAGGCCGCGAGCGTCGAGTCGACCAGCGTCGCGTGGACCCACAGGGACAGTGCCGGGTCCAGGGCGCTGTAGCGGCGCCCGTGGCGTTCGCGCGCGGCCGCATCCGAGACGTCGCCTCGGATCCCGCGGTGCAGCTCGTGCAGGCGCCGGATCTCGTCGCGCGCCGCGGGCGCCGAGCCGTAGACGATGCGCAGGTATGACCGCAGCGTGCCCGACAGGCGTGCCCACGGATCCTCGCGGAACTGCGAATGCTGGGCGACACCGGCGGCGACGAGCGGGTGCGCGATCTGCAGGAGCAGCGCCCGCGGCCCGGCACCGAGCAGCAGCATCGCTTCGCGGTTGAGGCGCCACGCCTCGCTGCCGGGTCCGTAGAAGCCACCGTCGACGACGACGGCGTCGGTGGTCGAACCAGCGGAGGCGGAGCCGGCGGTCATCGGCCGGGTCGCCTCCGCACCGCTATCGGTCGCCCGGCCGCCGGCCGACGAACCACCACGCGGCGGGAAACGCCACTGCCGCCAGGAGCAGCTTGATCACATCCCAGGCGAGGAAGGTGACCATGCCCTTCTCGAAGGCCATGCCGAGGTCGCCGTGGAACGCGGCAAACGCGAGCCAGGGAACGCCGACCGCGTAGATGAGCAGGCTGCCGATCAGCATCGCGCCGACCGAGCCAACGAGGTTCCGATCCCACCCCAGCTCGGCGAGCCGTCCGACCACCGCCGATGCAACCACGAAGCCGACGAGATAGCCGCCCGACGCGCCGAGCAGGCGCTCGAGCCCGTGGTCCCCGCCGGCGAAGATCGGCAGCCCGACGATCCCGAGGAGCAGGTACAGCGCAGTCGCCGCGACACCCCGCCGGAACCCGAGCGCGCCGGCGGACAGGAGCACGCCGAACGTCTGGAACGTGTACGGGACCGGGTTGTCGCCGAGGTAGAACGAGATGCGGGCGCACAGCGCGATCAGCAGCGTGCCGATCAGGATCAGCGCGAGGTGTCGCAGGCGGATGTTCATCCGCTCCGAGACACGGATCGGGACCAGGAAGTCCCCGATCGTCAGGCCGCGCTCCTGCGCCGGCAGGCGGTCGAGCCGCGGCATGGTGATCGTCATTCGCGGCGTCCTCCTCGCCCGGGTCGACAGCCCCGCGAACGTCCCCTCCGAGGCCCGCGAGATGCCGAGTCTACCAGAGGGGTTCCGGGCGCCCGCCGTCGGGAAGGGGCGCACCGCGAGCGTCAGGCGCGCGTCAGTCGTAATGGAGCGACTGGACGATCGAGATCCGGGAAGCCATTCGCGCCGGGTAGATCGCCGCCGCGGCAGGCAGGACGAGGCCGAGGACGGCCGCGATGGCGATGGGCCACCACGGAATCTCGCCGATCCCGCCGAACCCGCCACCGAGCTGGAGGAGCATCGCACCGGCCGCGATCCCCGCGATCGACCCGAGCACGACGCCGACGATGCCCAGGACCGTGGCCTCGACCACGACCATGCGCATCACCTGCCGGCGGCTCATGCCGATGGCGCGCAGCAGGCCGATCTCGCGGATCCGCTCCACCACGCCCATCGTGAGGGTGTTGACGATGCCGAGCGCCGCGACGATCACCGCCACGACGGCGAGGGCGTCGAAGACGACGAACACGCGCGCGAGCGCGTCGGCGATGGCGCCCTGGATGCGATCGATGGGGCTCGCCTCGAGGGCGACCTGCTTTGCGGCGTCGTTCAGGGCAGGCGCAGCGGTGGCCTCCGCGCCGGGCGCGAAGCGCACCGCAAAGGCGTCGGCGCCGAGGACGCCCAGCGTCGATGTGGCGTCCTTCCAGCCGACGAGGACCGCCTCGCCGCCCGAGCCGGGCATGGACCGCTCGACGATGCCGGCCACGGTGAGCTGGAGCTGGTGCTCGGAATCCACCGGGATGGTCATCACGTCGCCGACGCCGAGCCCGAGGCTGCGTGCGAGGCCCTTCGGCAGGATTGCGGCGCCGCCGTTGTCCAGCGCGCCGAGCGCGGTTGCCCGGTCGCCGGCCACGAAGGTCAGGCGGCCGTCGGCGAGGAAGTCCGCGCCCGAAACGGCCGCGGCATCGAGCCGGACGCCGCGGAAGGCGAGGTCGAAGGACGCGATCTTGGAGACACGCGCGACACCCGGAACGGCGGCGAGCGCCTCCTGGACGCCCTCGTCGTCGCCGACGGGACGAATGGAGGTCACGACCTCGTCACCCGGCACCACATCGTTGAGCCACGCGAACGCGGCCGCGCGGGCGGCCTGCGCGGACCAGCCGAGCGCGACGATCATCGCGAGGCCGATCACGAGCGAGCCGAGGGTCAGCGTCGTCCGGCTGCGATCGCGCGCCAGCGAGCCGCGGGCGAGCCGCTCCTCGATGCGCATGACGAGCGCGAGCGGGAACCCGAGCAGCCGCGCGAGGGGTTGCAGGATGAACGGCGAGAGCATCGTGACGAGCAGCAGCACGCCGTAGACGGCGAATGCGCGCTCCGTGTCCGACGCGGCGATGACGGGCGGCCAGGCGAGCATCGCCAGCGCTGCCACGACCAGGAAGATGAACGCGATCCACGCGAGCCGACCGCGGCGACGGGTCGGGATGTCGAACCGGGCCCGGAGCGCCTCGACGGGCGAGATCTGCGCGGCGGCAAGGGCCGGCTCGATCGCGGCGAGGATCGTGATGCCGATGCCGACAGCAGCGGACGTCAGCGCGCCCTGGATGTCGATGTGCGACACGTCCGTGGACAGGCCGGTGGCGTCCGTGACGGCGCCGGCCATGAGGACGGCGAGCCACGCACCGAGCGCAGCGCCGATGGCCGCGCCGATGACGCCCAGCAGCAGCGCGCCGCTGAACACGAACCGGCCCAGCTGGGCACGCGTTGCGCCCGCGGCGCGCAGCAGCCCGACCTCGCGGGCGCGCTCGCCGAAGGTCATCGACAGCGTGTTCACGATGAGGAACGCACCCACGAACAGGACGATCGCGGCGACGAGCGCCGCGGTGCCCTGGAAGGACGCGGAGGAGGAGCGAAGGGTTCGCGCGAGGTCCGCGGGCGACGCGAGCACGTACGGCTCGACCATCCGGTTCGCAAGCGCGGCGGTCACCGCGTCTGTCGCACCGGGGCGGACCTGGAGGTCGAGGCGCGTCGCGCCGGTGAGCCCGAAGGTCGTCCGGGCAAGCTCGATGGGCATGACCACGGTGCGGCCGGAGCCGGGCAGCGGCCCGACGCCCGGCAGGATCCCGACGATGCGCGTGTCCAGCGTGCCGCTCGTCCCGAACAGCGTCAGCTTGCCGCCGAGGACGTAGCCGTCCTCCTGCGCGAGCTGTTCGGAGACGAGGACCACGGGCTCCGCGGCGCCGCCGAGTCCCACGCCCGAGGCGACGGGCAGGTCGTGGATGCGGGTGTACGAGGCCGGATCGATCGCGAGGACGGTGACGGCATCCGACGTCGCCCCGTCCGCGCGGAAGAGGAACGTCCGGTGCTCGATGATCGGCGTCGCCGAGAGGACGCCATCGGTCGTGGAGATGGTGTCGACGGACTCCGGCGACAGGCCGGTCTCGAGGAACCCGGAGACGCGGAGGTCCGCGCGGCCGACGAGGTCGCGTACGGTCCTGTCGACGGCGGCATCGAGGGCGGCGCCGAGGGTCAGCGATGCGGACAGCACCGCGATGCCGAGGGCGATGCCGACGATCGTGAGCAGCGAGCGAAGGGGACGCGCGAAGACTGCGCGCCACGCGAGGCGGTCGAGGCCCATGCGACTAGAGGCCGACCTGCGCGAGCCGCTCGATGAGCGTCGCGGCGGAGTGGTCCGCGCGACGACCGAGCTCGATCTCCTCCTGGATGCGGCCGTCGCCGATGACGAGCACGCGGTCGGCGTACGCCGCGGCGCGCGCATCGTGGGTCACGAGCACGATCGTCTGCCCGCCCTGGTCGCACGAGCGCCAGAGCGCGTCGAGCAGCTCGCCCGAGTTCGTGTAGTCGAGGTTGCCCGTCGGCTCGTCCGCGAGGAGGACGGACGGTCGGGTGACCAGGGCGCGGGCCACGGCGACGCGCTGCTGCTCGCCGGCCGACAGCTGGTCGGGTCGATGGCGCTCCTTGCCGGTCAGCTCCACGAGGTCGATGACCTGGCGGACGCGCTCCTTCCAGTCCTTCGGCGCCTTCGCGATCGTGAACGGCAGCGCGATGTTCTCGCGGACGTTCAGCAGCGGGATCAGGTTGAACGCCTGGAAGACGTACCCGGTCCGCTCGCGGCGGAGCTTGGTCGCCTGGCCGTCCGACAGGCCGCTGATGTCGCGGCCCTCGAAGACGACCTCGCCGGTCGTCGGGCGATCGAGCCCGCCGAGCATCTGGAGGAGGGTGCTCTTGCCGGAGCCCGATGGGCCCATCAGCGCCACGAACTCGCCGGGCGCGACGGACATCGTGACGCCGCGAAGTGCTTCCACCTTGGTCTTGCCCAGGGCGTAGACCTTCGTGACGTCGCGGGCTTCGAGGATCGGCGGCATGCGGACTCCGGTGTCGTGCGGCTGGTTCGATGGCGGGGTCGGGCGGAGCGCGGACCACGCGGGCCGCGCGGCGATCCGCTCGCGCTCCAGTGTGGCGGCAAAGGGCAGCACCATGTCGCTGCCGCGGCGCCGCAGGAGGCCGGCCATCAGTTGCCCAGGAAGCCGGCCACCACGTCACCGACGATGGTGTCGACGAGGTTGGCGGTGGTCGGCTGGTCTGAGACCTGGAGGGAGCCGCCGTCGGCATCGGTCACGAGCGGGCCTTCGCCGGGCGGCGACGTCTCGACCGCGAACGTGGGCTCTGCGCCGGTCACGTCAGGTGTCGGTTCCGGTGTCGCCTCCGGCCAGGCAGGCCAGGCGGTCGCGTCGGGCGAGCCGCTGGTTGCAGCCTCGAGCCAGATCGCGACGACGGCGCCGCCGGAGGCCAGGCCTTCGGGATCACCGGGTGCAACGACGGGCGTGGGCTCGACGGTCGGCTCGGGCGTGACCTCGGGCGTCGCGTCGGGCGTCGCGTCGGGCGTGTCCGTCGGGGTCGCGGTCGGCCTGGGGGTCGGCTTGGGGGTGGGCTTGGGCGTCGGGCTTGGCGTCCTCGTCGGGGCGGGCGTGTGCGTCGGCGCCGGGGTCGCCGTCGGCTTGGGGGTCGGCTTCGGCGTCGGGCTCGGCGTCTTCGTGGGCGTCGGCGTCTTCGTCGGGGCCGGGGTCGGGGTCGCCGAGGAGCAGCTGTGCGTGAAGATCGCCGTCCAGAACTTCTTCGGGTAGTCGCTGCCCGTGCCCTTGAAGGCACCGACACCGATGCGGTTGAAGCCGGAGCCGAGGATCAGCGCCTTGTGGACGGACGAAGCCATCCAGGCGTTGAACATGGTCTGCGTCGACACGTCATCGGGGTAGTTGTTCTCGCCGATGTTCTCGCCGGCGACCGTGTAGCAGATGCCGCGGCGGTGGAGCTCGTCGAACACGTCGCCACCGGGCGGGTTCGGGATCGAGTGGCTGAAGTAGTTGCGGTCCCACATGTCCTTCGACCGCCAGCGGGCGACGTCGTCGAGCGACGAGAGGTCGGTCAGCGCGGCGAGGCCCGCCGAGGCGCGAGCCTGGTTGATCAGGGTGATCATCTGGTTCTCGTCCGCCAGGGAGAACGTGTAGTTCGTCCAGCCGGCAACGACGGCCGGGCTGCTGACGGCAGCGAGGAGGGCGACGACGAGCGCCGCACCGAGGGGCATGCGGCGGGCGAGCCGCCGGTTCGCGCGGTCGGGGTTCCGCGCCGGGGCACTGTTCTTCATGAGGCTCCTGCCTGGGTGCTGAGCTGCGATCCGGAGAACGACTCCACTCCGGACATGCGGACTGTCGCCCCGATCCGCGCGTTCGACGGTCCGTCCAAGGTCCCCGACCCGGGGGGCATCGGTACCACGACCCCATACCAACCCCACCAGACCGCACCGCGCGGTGCGCGCCGGAACCACCCGGACTCACCCGCACCCGACCGAATACCCTCCCGCCATGCGCGTGATCGTCACCGGCGCCGGGGTCATGGGCGCGTGGACCGCCCGCTGGCTGCGGCGCGCCGGGCACGCCGTCACGCTGATCGATCGGCACGGCCCCGGGAACACCCTCGGCTCGTCGGGCGACGAATCTCGAATCACCCGCAGCGCCCATGGTCCGGACCGCCACTACCCGCTGTGGCAGCGCCGGGCACTCGCCCAATGGCAGGAGCTGGAGCGCGAGGCCGGCGAGCGGCTGTTCGTGCAGTCGGGCGTCGTCTGGCTCGCCAACGAGCGCCAGACGTTCGAAGGCGATTCCGCTGCTTCGCTGACCGCGCTGGGCATCCCGTTCGAACGGTGGACGCCCGAGCAGCTTGGGGCGCGCATGCCGATGCTCAACCCGGATGGGATCCCGTGGGCACTCTTCGAGCCCGAGGCGGGTGCGCTCATGGCCCGCGCGGGCGTGGCGGCCACCATCGCGGCGTTCGAGCGCGAGGGCGGCGACTTCGTGGTGGGGCGCGTGCAGCCGCCGACCGCCGCGGGCGACACCCTGGGCCGCGTGCTCCTCGACGACGGGCGCACGATCGAAGGCGACGCCTTCGTCTTCGCCGCCGGACCGTGGATGCCGGACCTGTTCCCGTCGATCCTCGGCCCGATCATCACCACGCACCGCCAGGACATCACGAAATTCGCACTGCCGGCCGGAGAGGCCGCGCTGTACGCACCGGACCGGATGCCGGCGTGGATCGATTTCGAAGGCTCGTTCTACGGCTTCCCGTCGTTCGATGGCCTGAGCGCGAAGGCGTGCCCGGACTGGCTTGGGCCGGTGGAACGGCCGGACGATTCCGCGCGCGTCGCCGCCGAGGCGACCATCGAAGGCGCCCGCCGGGTGCTTCGGCGCCGGTTCCCGGGGCTGGCGGAGCAGCCGCTGGTGAAGAGCTGGACGTGCTTCTACGAGGTCACGCCGGATGCGCACTTCGTGATCGACCGGCATCCGACGCTGGCGAATGCGTGGCTCGCCGGCGGCGGAACGGGCCATGCGTTCAAGCACGGACCGGCGATCGGCGAGTACCTGGCCGCGCTGGTGTCCGGCGATGCCGCAGGCGTGGCGGAGCTCGCGCCCCCGGACAACCGATTCGAAATCCATACCCGGGACGCCACCCCGAGCTTCCGGACCAGTGGCCGCAACCCGCTCGACCCGGATTCCGAGCCGGTTCCGTACGAGCGAGGCGCGAGTCGCCTCTCGTAGCCGCGGCCGCGCGTGTGGCCGCAGCCGCACCCCGGCGCCGATCGGCGGCTCGGGTACAATCCGGCCTCCCACGGTGGCCTTAGCTCAACCGGCAGAGCAGCGGATTGTGGTTCCGCAGGTTATGGGTTCGACCCCCATAGGCCACCCCACCTCACCCAACCTTCGCCCGAATCTGGCGCGATCGGACGATGGCGCGCGCCACCCGCGGCTGCCACCATGGCGCCTCGGTCGGGCACCCTGCATGCCGGCCGCGTGGACCGGGCCGTCCGCGCCGGGTGACTACATCACCATCGCCGCCGCGGGGTCCGCGGAGGGCACGTACCTCAACTACTGCTACACCACCGCGCCGTCGCCCTGCATCATCAATGCCCCGGACACCGCCGGCCCGTATGAGATCCGGTACGTCACGGGCGCCCAGGGCAAGACGCTGGCCACGGAGCCGCTCCTCGTGAAGTAGTCCGCAGCCACTGCACGAAGAACCGCCGAGCGGGTGACCCGCTCGGCGGTTCGCGTTTCGGCGCTGGAGGAGGGAGCGCCGTCAGCCAGTTGTGGATGGGCCTGGGGGCTTAGCTCGCCGTGCTGGTGGCGGTCGGCGCGCCCGAGGCGTCCGGACCGCTGGGGTCGCCGGGGATGCCGTCGGGGCCGCCACGGAAGCCGTGGTCGCCGCCGTGGCCGCGCCCGAAGCCCTTGTCGCCGGCGTGGACATTCGTCGCTGCCAGCGAGCCGTCGTCGTTCTTCGTGCCTTCGGCGACGAGGAACATGCCCACCTTCACGTCGGCGAGGCTCGCGCCGTTGCCGTTCACCGTGTAGGTGGTCGTGCCGGTCACGTTGATCGTGGCGCTGGTGCCATCACGCTGCGTGACCGTGATCTTGGAGCCATCGATCGCGGTGACCTGACCGCCAGCGTGCGGCAGCACGACGACGATCGCGTCGATCGTGAAGGTCCCGTTGGTCTCCTTCGTCTCGCGGAACCCGACCTCGTCGCCGACCTTGAGGTCGCCGAGGGTGATCGTGGCGCCGCTCTTCGAATACGTCGTGCCGTCGTCGACGGTGATCGTTCGGGTCCAGCCGTCCCCGGTCGCCAGCGAGATGCTGTTGCCCGAGATCGCGGTGATCGTGATCCCGCCCATGCCGCGACCGAATTCGCGGCCGCCGGGGCCGCGGCCGTTCAGGTCGTTGACGACCGCCGGCTGGTTCGCCGTGCCGCCCGTGCCTGCGGCGAGGATCGACGTGGGGTTGGCGGTCGAGCCGAAGGCGAGGGCGGCGACGGCGATCAACGCGGCCGACGCGATGCCGAGCAGCCCGATGCGCGCAAGCGACGCCTGGACCGGGCGACGCGCGACCGCGGCGTGCCCGGTCTGGGTCGGCTGCACGGGCTCCGGTGGGGTGAGGTATTCGTCCATCGATGACTCCATTCGTTCAGTCGGCCGCCGGAGGAGGAGGCGGTCCGTCGAGGTGCAATCTCGGGCCGCGGCATGACAGAAATCTGAGAACGCGCGGCTACGGCTGCAGCGTCACCGGATAGTCCACGACGTCGGCCATCGAGCCGTCCGCCTCGGACAGGTCGAACACCTGGAGGTGCCCGGTCGTCGAGGCCGAGACGTTGAACGGCACGTCGACGCCGAACGTGCCGAGACAGCCCGTCCCGCAGGAGGCGTGCAGCTGGCCGTCGGCAAGCGAACGCCCGGCCGCATCCAGCAACCGGAAGCGGAACGTCGCCTCGAACACATCCGCGAGCCCCGAGAGGTGGATGGGGCTGTGCACAGTCGCGCCCCACGTCGGGCTGTCGACGAACAGCGGACCCATCTGGTCCTCGTAGTCCGCGCGCGTTGCCGGGCGGCCAAGGTCCTTGCCGTTGGCGTCTGTCTGGGAGAGCACCGCGCCACCGATCGTGACCTGGACGCCCGTCACCTCCGGGAACTGGGTGAGGGTGAACACGACCTGCGCGAGCGAGGTCCGCAGTGACGGGAGCTCATCCGTCTCCTGGAATTCCGTCGAGACATCGACCGTCGCGACCCCGGCCGTGTCGATCTGCAGGCCCTTGATCGTCGTGCCGGTCGCGATCGCGGTGAACATCGCGGGACTCGCGGACAGCTCGTTGTCCTTCGGACCGGCGACGAGCGCCGCGAGCGCATCGGTGGCGCTGCCCTGCACGTCGGTGGCGGTCGATGCGGGGCGCTGGACCGGGGCGAGGATCGGGTTGCCGGAGGTGCTCCCGAGCCCGAAGTAGACGCGAAGCGATGCCGGCAAGGGTGGCTGCGAGCCCTGCGAGGAGGTACCCGGCGTGGCGGCGGCGCCCGTCGGCGCGCGGGTCGGCACGGGGCTTTGCGTCACGGCGTTGCAGCCCGCCAGGACCGCACATAGCGCTACCGCAACCAACCAGGTCGGCGCGGAGGCGGCGTGGCGAGATGCGCGGACGCCCATCGTTGAGAATCCTAGACCAAGCGCGTTGATGGCCGGTTGACCGGCTACAGTGCGGCCCGCATGGGCGAGGAGCTGGCGGCACGCGGGCAGGCGGTTCGACGCGCCCCGGGCACCGCAGCACTGCTTTCCGGCTTCCTTCC
>DATAIB010000265.1:0-2811 GCA_036262855.1 Candidatus Limnocylindrales bacterium | reverse complement strand
GGCGATCGCGAGGCATTCGGGAACCTGGTTGCGCAGACCAGCGACCGGCTGTACGCGATCGCGACGCGGATCCTGCGCGACACCCATCTCGCCGAGGATGCGCTGCAGAACGCCCTCATCACCGCCTGGCGCGAGCTTCCGAGGTTGCGCGACCCGGATCGCTTCGACGCCTGGGTCCGTCGCCTGCTCGTCCACGCCTGCTACGCCGAGGCCCGGCGCCGCACGCAATGGGCGGGCAACGTCAGGGCTCTGCCGGTCGACGGGCCGGTAGATACCGAGGCGATCCTCTCCGTCGCCGATCGCGATGCGCTTGATCGGGCGTTCCGACGCCTGACCGTCGAGCAACGCGCGGTCTTCGTCCTGCACCACCACGTGGGCCTGCCCCTGGTCGAGATCGCCGAATCGCTCGGCATCCCGCAGGGAACGGCCCGTTCCCGACTGCATTACGCAACCCGGCTCCTGCGCTCGGCCGTCGAGGCCGACATGGCGCCGGTCATCCCCGAAGGACGGATGGCATGAACCCGACCCGTGATCCCGATCGGAAGCTGAGCGCCTGGCTCGAGCTGATGCCGGACGAGGCCCCCGATCGCACGCTGGCTGCCATCCAACAGGCCGTCGAGACGACGCCGCAGGTGCGGCGCGATCTCCTCCCGGCCATGCGGAGGTTCCTCCAGATGAATCGACTCACCTACGCGGCCGCGGCCGCTGTCACCGTCGCGGTCCTCGCCGGCGGCGCGATCCTGCTCAAGCCAAGCTCCGGCACCGGCAGCCATGGCACGCCATCGCCCACGGCGATCCCGACGGCGTCCGCGGCGTCCGCCGCCGCGCCCGAGGCGCTCCGAGCGACCTGGCTGGCCGCCGGAGCGGACACGTCCGCCACCGGCCCGAGCTCGCTCGTTCGGCTCGGCACCGGTGCCGCCGGAATGCGGTTCACCCTGTCCTCAAAGGGCGTGACCACATTCGCCAGCACGATCGCCGCCGGCCCGCCGGACGAGCTCGACCTCGTTGCCGCCGACACCACCGGCGGATGCCAGGTCGGGGATCTCGGGCGCTATCACTTCACGCTCGCCGCTGACGGGACCGTTCCTGGCAGTGACGGGATGCAGCTGACCCTGGTTGCCGTCGCGGATGCATGTGCTGCTCGCTCCGCGGCGTTCGGCCGGACATGGCTCCGCGCGATCGATGCCGCCGGCAATGGCGGACGTGGTGTCGCCAACGCCTTCTCACCGATGTTCCTGATGACGCTCCCGGTCGCGGGCTACAACGCGGATCCCGGCATGGATTCGCTGACCTTGTCGTCGGACAAGGATCGGACGTTCATTGCCGTCAAGAATCCCGTCGGCTGGACGGAGCCGTGCTCGCCCAAGGGAGGCGCGCACCTGGCAGTGGCCCCGACCATCAAGGCGTTCACCGCATACATGAAGACGCTGCCCGGGTTCACCGTCCAATCCGAGGCACTCACAATCGACGGCCATCCGGCGGTCCATCTCACCGTCCCCTCGACGGTGACGGCCGACTGCTCCGGTGGGCGCGTCAACGAGTGGACAGCCGCCGCGGACACCGGTTCGGGCGGCTGGCTCCTTCGCCAGGGCGAGACCGACGTGCTCTACCTCGTCGAGGTCGACGGCGACCTGATCCTCCTGCAATGGCTCGGCGGAAACGTGACCCCCGCCGAGGAGCAGTCGCTGTTCGCGACGATGCACTTCACCGACACGCTGCCCCGGTAACAGTCGGGGCCTCGCCCCGAGCCTCGCTCCTCGAACGGCCCCGGTTCCGACCGGGGCCGTTTTCGCCCGATAAGCAGGTCGATCGCGGTTGATCGCAGCCGCCGGTGGGCGCTGGCGGCTGCCTACACCCGCTTGAGCATCATCACATTCGTCTCTTCGTACCCAGACTTCAGGTACAGCGCCCTGGCGCCGGTGTTGCTGCCGAAGACGTGGAGCATCACCCCGACGCAGTCGTGCTCGCGGGCGTAGGCCTCCGCGTAGGCGAGTGCGTCCTGGGCGTGGCCTCGCCGCCGAAACGCCTCGTCGACGGCGATGTCGTAGATGAACACGACGCGGCCCGGTGCGCGATCCTCCTGCGTGATCCACAGGTAACCGACGTCCCGCCCCTCCTCGTCGACCATGGACAGGATCTCGTGGCCGGGCGTCTCGCGGCCCTGCGGCAGGAGGGTGTCGAACTCGGCTTTCGAACGCTCGAGCGACGTCCCGTCATCGGGGTAGTTGCCAGACGCGACCTTCTCGGCCGCGTAGTCGCGGATCGTCGTCTCGAGCCACGTTTCGTAGCGCGCCTGGGTCATGGGTTCGAGCCGGGTCACGGGCACTCCTTCCGCGGCGATCGGCGGGATGAATCAGTTGCCCCGGGGGGCGTTTTTCGGTAGCATTCGAAAAACCCCCGGAGGCGCCAAACCTATGTCGAAGTATGTCTTCGTGACCGGCGGAGTCACGTCGTCGCTGGGCAAGGGAATCACCGCCGCGAGCGTCGGTCGGCTGCTCAAGGCGCGGGGTCTCAAGGTCTCCATCCTGAAGCTGGATCCGTATATCAACGTGGATCCGGGCACGATGTCGCCGTACCAGCACGGCGAGGTCTTCGTCACCGACGACGGCGCGGAGACGGACCTCGATCTGGGCCATTACGAGCGCTTCATCGATGAGAACCTGACCCAGCTCTCCAACGTGACCACGGGCCGCATCTACCAGGCGGTGATCGCGAAGGAGCGTCGCGGCGACTACCTCGGCGGGACGGTCCAGGTCATCCCGCACATCACCAACGAGATCAAGGAGCGGATGCAGCGCGTCGCGCGCGACG
>DATAIB010000264.1:0-7338 GCA_036262855.1 Candidatus Limnocylindrales bacterium | reverse complement strand
TCCACGTCCACGGGCCGTCGTACCGCTTCCCGGAACAAGGCGACGAAGACCGGGTCGCGGCGGCCGTGAGGACGGCGGCGGCCCGCATCGGCGCGCGCCTCCGCGTCGGCGGGTGAGCGAGGGCGCCGAACCCGGACGCGCCGCCGAACGCGGACGCACCACCGTGGTCAGCCGCGCCGACGAAGGCAGCCGCGCCGACGAATCGACCGACAGTCGCTGGATCGCGCTCGTGGCCGCGCTCGTGCTCGTTGGGACCGCGCTCCGGCCGCAGCTCCTGCTGATCGGGCCGCTGGTCGGCCAGGTCCAGGCGGAGCTCGGGATGAGCCACGGCATCGCCGGGTTGCTGAGCACGATCCCGGTCCTGTGCATGGGCCTGCTCGCGCCGCTGGGGCCGGTGCTCGCGCAGTCGATCGGGCCGAAAGCGGGCACGACGGTGTGCGTCGCCCTGGTCGGCATCTTCGGGGTCGCCCGCGCGTTCCTCCCGGATACCGCAACGGTGCTGTTGGCGACCGTGGGGCTCGGCGTGGGGATGGCGGTCGTCGGCCCGATCCTGCCGATGATCGTGCGGGCGCGACTGCCGCATCACCCCGCGGCGGGCACCGGCGCCTACGTGGTCGGCTTCACCGTCGGTGGCGCGGTGACGGCAAAGATCGCGGTGACGCTCGCGGATGCGTTCGGCGGCTGGCGCGGCGCCTTCGCCATCGTGTCGGCCGTCGCGTTCCTCGCCGTCGCGGCATGGATCTGGCTCGCGCCACGCGACCACGGGTTCGTGCGCGTGCGCGCCACCCGGCCGAGCCTGCCGTGGCGGCGACCCGCCGCGTGGCTGCTCGGGCTGATCTTCGGCTCGCAGTCGATCCTGTTCTACGGTTCGATCACGTGGCTGGCGAGCATCTATGTCCAGCGCGGCTGGCCTGAGGCCCAGGCGGGTGACCTCCTGGCCCTGCAGGCGGGGATCGGCCTCGTGTCGACGCTTGCGGTTCCGGCATTCGCCGATCGCGTCGGCACGCGACGGAGTCAGCTCGCGCTGGCGGCGCTGCTGTCGCTCATCGGCGCCGCGGTGATCGCGCTCACCCCCAACGAGGCTCCGGGCTCGCCGATCGCGTTCCTCGCGACGGCGCTCATGGGCCTCGGCATCGGCGCGTACTTCCCGCTGGCCCTGACGCTGCCGGTTGATGTGGCCCGCGACGCCAACGACGCCGCGTCCATCTCGGCGTTCATGCTCCTCATCGGCTACACGCTCGCGTCGATCGCGCCGGTGGTCCTCGGGGTCGTCCGGGACGCGACGGGCAACTTCGAGTCCGTGGCCTGGATCATCGTCGGCATCGCCGCGGTCATGCTCCCGCTGGCGCTGTCACTGAGCCCGCACCGGCTCAGGGCTGCGGGTGTGGACGCCGCGCCCGCATCGAAAGGTTGAACGTTTCTCCCGCCTGACTCGTCTGGACCGGCGATGAACGCCATGCTTGGAGGCGTCGTGACGAGCGAGCTCCGAGGGCAGGTCGGATCGGCCGAGGGCTTCGATGCGCTCGTGCATGCCCGGCTCGACAGCTGCTACCGGCTGGCGGCGGTGCTCCTCGGCGATCGCGCCGAAGCCGAGGACGCCGTTCACGACGCGATCCTCCGGGCGCAACGTTCCTGGATCTCTGTCCGCGATGGACGTGCCGCACCGGCCTGGCTGGATCGCATCGTCGTCAACGAGTGCCGAGACCGACTTCGGCGTCGGCGCGTCGGGCGCGCGGCCATGGCCGCGCAGCCACCGAACGACCTCACCACCCGCTCGGTCGACGCGGCGTCCGCCGAGCGCGCAGCACTTCGCGACGCGCTGGCGGTCCTGTCGGTCGACCACCGCGTCGTGGTGGTGCTGCGCTACCTCCTGGATCTCACGGTCGACGAGATCGCGGCCCGCACCGGGACGCCCGCGGGAACCGTGAAGTCCCGACTGCATCACGCACGCCGCGAGCTCCGCGCCGCGTACGACGCGGCCGAGCGCCAGGCAGATCGATGACGATGTCAGGCGACGACCGATTCGAGCGAGAGATGCGCTCCGTGATTCGCGAGGCGGGGTCGAGCGGCGCGTCGCCCGAGCTGCGCGAACGCGTCGCGGCCACCCTGACCGTTCGACCGGTCCAGCCTGCTCCGTCGGGGGTGGGATGGCCGCTGGTCGCCGCGGCCGGGGTGGCGATCGTGCTCGCGGCGGTGGTCCTGCGCCCGCAGCCGATCTCGACGGCGCTGCCGCCGGCAGCGAGCACGGCTTCCGATCAGGTCGGGGTCGGATCTGCGGTCGCCGCGACGGCGGCGACCGAGATCCCGGGGCCGATGCAGCATCCGGGGGAGGTCCAGACGGGCCAACTCCTCACGGCCACCGATGGGGTCGTGATCAACACGGCGGGAAGCATCCTGACGACGCACGATGGCGGCGCGACGTGGTTCGACGTCACGCCTTCCGCGCATTACGGTGCCTCAACCGAACATGACGTCGAGCGGGTGTTCTTTCTCGACCCGCAGCACGGCTGGTTCGCGACGTACGACGTGGGGTCCCCGGATGGCCTGATGATCTGGCGAACGTACGATGGCGGCACGGGATGGACCGGGCAGCCGATGCCAGGCCTTCGAGCGGTCAACTGGCAGCTCGGGTTCGTGACTCCGACGGTGGGCTGGCTGGCGACGGATCCGGGCGGCGAGTCGCCGAAGCCGGAGCTGCGGATGACGACCAACTCGGGCGACACGTGGACCGACCCGATCGACCTCATCGCCGCGACTGGTCGGTCGACCCTCGAGCAGATTGCGTTCCTTGACGGGCAGCACGGCGTCATGACCGGCGACAACCTGCTGCTCTTCACGAGCGACGCCGGCCGCACATGGTCCCCCGCCTATGTCGGCGCCACGGACTACAACGTCGTCGAGGGCACGCCCCGGTACGGCGCGGTTCACGTGATCTCGGCACAGAAGGCGTTCGTGGTGGTCGATTGGCTCGATCCGCAGGGCAGGACGCGCGGCCAGACGATCCTGGAGACCTTCGACGGAGGTGGCGTCTGGGCTTCCCGCTACAGCGATGCGCGCCACCGCTTCTGGGACTTCATCGACGAGTCGCACTGGGTCGCGGTCGATGACGAGTGGGTGGCGTCGACGACCGACGGCGCGAGCTGGGGGGCCAGCACGTGGACGGGGCTGCCTGCCGGACTCTCGTCAGCGGTGCTGCAGTTCGCCGACCCCATGCACGGCTGGGCGGAGGTAGCCGGCGGAACCGCATGCCCCGGCGGCTCTGGCGACGGCACCGGCCTGTGTGCTGGGGCAGCCGTGGTTCCGATGCTCTTCAAGACCATCGATGGTGGCTCGACGTGGTCGCCCGTCGGCGATTGCGATCCCGCGAGCAGCAACGGATTCGCATGTCCATCGCCGATGCCGAGCTAGAGCGGGCGCGCACGCCTCCTAGTCGAGCAGTCTCCGCGTCGGTTGCGAGACGCCGCGCAGCCCGGTCAGCGCGAAGGCGGCGACGGGACGCCGGAAGCCCTTCAGGTCAAGCTCGCCCATCGGCCGCGCGGTCGCGATGGTTTCCACTCGGGCCCACGCACGCTCGCTGAGCACGATCTCCCCCGCGCCGGCGATGGAGCACAGGCGCGCGGCGAGATTCGCCACGGACCCGACGACCGCATACGCAAGGTGGCCCTCGAACCCGACGCGGCCAAGCGTCGCGTAGCCCACCGAGATCCCGATCCCGAGCGCCAGGTCGAACCCCTCCCGTCGCCACCGTTCGCAGACCGCCTGGTAACGCTCGTGCATCTCGAAGGCCATACGGACACCTTCGATCGGGTGGTCGGCGATCGGGTTGGGGTCGTTGAGGTAGATCATCATCCCGTCACCGGCGAAGTGCTCCAGCGTGGCGCCGTGCGCCACGATCGCCGCGCCCATCTCGCGGTGGTATTCGCGGATCACGGCCATGACCTCCTCGGGCTCGGCCGCCTCGGCGAATGAGGTGAACCCGCGAAGGTCGCAGTAGACCGCGGTGACCTCGCGTCGATGGCCGGCCAGCAGCTTCTCGCCATCGGGCGAGGAGACGAGCTCGGCGACGGTCTTCGGGAGGTAGCGGGCGAGCTCCTCGCGCTGGGCCTCGATCGTCCGCAGCAGCCGCACGTTGTCGAGCACGATCGCCGCCTGGTCGGCAAACGTCTGGACCAGCGCGATCTCCTCGTCGCTGAACGGTCGCACGGTCAGCCGGTTCAGGCCGACGGCCCCAACGATCCGGCCCTCCTTCTTGATCGGCAAGCCCATGAGCGTCCGGAAGCCGATGATCTGGCGGGCCGGCCACGTGTAGGTTGGGTCGGCGGCGGCATCCTCGATCTGGACCGGGCCGCCCGCGGCGAGGGCCCGACCGAGGATCGTCCCGTTCGTGAGCGGGGTCTCGTGCTCGAGCTCATACGCCGAGCCTTCGGGCGACATCCCGACCGTCGCGACACCGCGGACGAAGCCTGGTCTCGACGGCACGAAGATCGACGCCTGATCCGCGTGGCACAGCTTGCACATCGCGGCGACCACGATCCGGAGCACCCCGTCCTGGTCGAACGGCGAGTCGCTGATTGCGCGGAGGATCCGCCGGACGGCGTCGAGCTGGACCGATGCGGGCGAGACGTCGGGCTCGGTCACGGTTCGGAACGATAGCGAACCGACGCGAGCGCACCGCCGGGCCGGGTGGGTGCCCAGCGGGTGAGCGCGCTCCCGACGATGGCGACGCGCCTCAGGTCGGTCGGGCCGCCGCTCAGGGCGGCGCCGTCGGACCCACGCGGACGCCGCCCTGGTACACGCCCTCGAGCCGGCTCCTGAAGAAGGACACGTCGGCGAGATCGCCGCGGACGACGAGCAGGTCGGCTCGATGGCCCGGCGTGACCCGGCCGATCTCCGCGTCGAGGTCGAGCAGCCGCGCCGCCACGGACGTGCCGGCGGCCAGCGCCTCCCAGGGGCTGAGCCCGCACTCGACCAGCAGCTGCAGCTCCTCGGCGTTCCGGCCGTGCGGCGTGACCGGGCAATCGGTTCCGAGCGCGATCGTGATGCCCATCGCGTGGGCGGCCCGCACGGCGGCGCGATGCGCCCGAACCGTCGCCTCGGCGCGCTCCGCGCTGGTGCCCTCGAACGCCTCCAGCACGCCGGCGGAAGCGAGGAGGGTCGGCACGAAGACCGTGCCGGCATCGCGCATGGCGGTGAGCGCCACGTCGTCGAGGAAGAAGCCGTGCTCGATCGACGCGACCCCGGCGCGGGCGGCGGCGGCCGCGGGGACCGGGCCGTGCGCGTGCGCCATCACTCGGATGCCCTGGTGGTTCGCCTCGTCGACGATGGCGGCGAGCTCGGCGTCCGTGAACATCGAGCGGAGCGCGCCGTCGCGGGGCATCGCGAAATGGCCGCTCGCGAAGATCTTGACTACGTCGGCACCGGCCTGCGCGAGCTCGCGAACCTTCGTGCGGAGCTCATCCGCTCCATCTGCCACCGGTGACGGGATGCCCGGTCGCGGGATCCACGTGTCGAAGCCGGATGGCGAGCGGCCGTCATACGGGCCGGCGCTCGGCGACAGCTGGATGAGCGAGATCAGCAGTCGCGGGCCCGGGATCAACCCCTCGGCCACCGCCCGCCGGATGCCGGCGTCGGCGCCGGCCGCATCGCGAACGGTCGTCACCCCGGCGTCGAGCGTGGCGCGCAGCCCGGCCAGCGCCTCGTAGGCGACGAAGGTCGGCGACCGCTCGACGTCGTCGTCGAGCGTCGATGCAGCTCCGGGGAACGCAGGATGCGCATGGCAGTCGATGAGGCCGGGCATGACGGTCGAGCCGGCGACGTCGATGACGTGGTCGCCCGCCAGGTCGAGGCCGACCTCCCGGATCGTCTCACCCTCGATCGCGACGTCGGCGCGGGTCGGCTGGCTGCCCGTGCCGTCGAATACGGAGCCGCCGCGGAAGACCGTGCGGCCGGGAGGGCGTGGCGGCACCGGCATGCTCGTTGTCAGGCCGACGCGCGCCGTCGACGGATCTCCGCGCTGATCGCCGGGACGATCTCGTGCATGTCCCCGATCACCGCGTAGTCGGCCGCGGCCATGATCGGCGAGTCGCCGTCCTTGTTGATCGCGATGAGCTTCTTCGCGCCGCGCGCACCGGCGAGGTGCTGCGTGGCGCCGCTGATTCCTGCCGCGATGTACAGGCTCGGCGCGATCTTCGTGCCGGTCTGGCCAACCTGCTCGGTGTGCGGGCGCCAGCCGGCGATCGTGACCGCGCGGGTGCAGCCGACCGCGGCACCCAGCAGCGCGGCGAGCTCCTCGATGGGCGCGAAGCCGGCAGCCGAGCCCGCGCCGCGGCCACCGCTCACGACGACCTTCGCGTCGGCGAGGGAGATGCCGCCCTCGGCGGGCGGGATGCGGTCGATGACGCGGACCACGAGATCGCGTTCGTCCAGCTCGGGCGTGAAGGTGGTGACCGGCGCGCTCGCGTTGACAGGTTCGACGGAGATGGCGTGCGGCGCTGCCGTCAGCGCAACGACGTCGCCGCGGAGCGCGGCTTCCTCCAGCAGGCTGCCGCCCCAGCGCAGTCGCGTCACCGCGAGCTCGCCGGCGCCCTCGCCCGGCCCGGCATCCGTGCAGTTCGCCGCGAAGGCAGCGCCGGCACGGACCGCCGCCCGCGCCATCACGGTGTTGCCGGCCTCCGTGCCCGGCCCGACGATCACGCTCGCCCCAACCGAGGTGGCGAGGGCCGCGAGGATCCGCGCAATCGCGTCCGGCGCGGTCGTCGCGAGCGCCGGGTGCTGCGCGACGTGCACCTCGGTCGCGCCGGAGGCGCCGAGACCTGCCGCCGCCGCGCCGTCCCCGATCACAAGCGCGTGGACCGCGCCGCCGTCTGCGATGCGGCGGGCAAGCGTCAGCGCCTGGAGGGCCACGGCATCCGGGACACCATTCGGGGTCGAGACGTACGCGACGACGGTGGCCATCACAGCAGCCCCAGCGACGCGATCACGTCGACGACCGCGGGCGCTGCGTCCGCCCCTGTGCCGAGGACTTCGGCGGTCGACGCGTTCCCGGCGGGCACGACCAGGCGGCGCATCTCGAGGCGCTGCGGCGGCCGCACGGGGTCGGAAGCCGCCACCGGCTTCGATCGTGCGCGGAGCCGGCCCGGCACCGAGGGATAGCGCGGCAGGTTGATGCCCTCGAGCACGGCGACGACCGCAGGCAACGGGATGTCGTACACGTCCCGACCGCCATCGACCTCCTGCTCGCAGCGCGCCCGGCCGTCCGCGACGACGAGGCGCTTCGTGCGCGTCACGGTCGGGCGATCAAGCGCGTAGCCGACACGAACGCCGACCTGGAAGTCGGCC
>DATAIB010000263.1:0-6024 GCA_036262855.1 Candidatus Limnocylindrales bacterium | reverse complement strand
GGCTGCTTCCACGGCGGCACCTTGCCGACGAGGGGCATGCGCTTGTTGACCTGGCCGAGGCTGTCGATGAGCTCGGCGCCGACGGGGTCAACACCGTCGGGTGCCGCCCCCGGGATCGCAAGCCGGCGCGCATCTTCAGCGCGGGCAAGGCGCCCATCGCCGCGCTCCGCGGCACCGCGGGTTCGGACGCGACCGCCGCGCTCGTGGTTGAGCTGGCCCATGCCGTCGACGAGCCCGTGCGAGGCGGCTTCGGCAGCGGCCGCGAGGACCGCATCGCCGGATCGATCGGCCGCGCCCCCTTCACCGGGGCGCCGGAAGAACTCGGCGAAGCCGCCGTCGGCCTCGAGATCCCGCCGGACCATCACGGAGTCGTATGTCTCGAGCGCCTTGGCGACCCGGTCCACCAAGGGACGAGGAAACCCCAGCGCAACCCCCACCTCCCGGACCGCGGATCGGGCGCGGTACGTGACGAGGTTGCAGACCATGCCCGTGTGCTCGGGGCCGTAGCGGTTGTAGATGTACTGGATGACCTCCTCGCGGCGCTCGGAGGAGAAGTCGATGTCGACGTCCGGGTAGGTCGTGCGGCCTTCGTTGATGAACCGCTCGAACAGCAGGTTGTGCTGGATCGGCTCGACCCGGCTGATCCCGAGCGTGTACGAGACGATGGAGCTGGTGGCCGAACCCCGGCCCTGCGCCGGGATCCCCTGCTCCTTCGCGAAGCGCATCAGGTCCCAGCAGATGAGGAAGAACTCGGCGAGGCCCGCCCGTTCGATGACCCCGAGCTCGTGCGCGAGTCGCTTCATGACCTCCGCGGTCAGCGGGTGATACCGACGGCGGGCACCCTCCCAGCACAGCGTCGAGAGGTACGAGAACGGCGTCTCGCTCTTCGGGACCGGGAAGCCGGGAAAGCGGTACTGCTCGAACCCGAGATCGACCGTGCACGACGCCGCGAGCTCGACCGAGGTCGCCAGGCCTTCTGCCCACGCTCGCGCCGTCCGGGCGTCCGATTCCGCTACGGAACCCGGCGGCAGCGCTGCCAGCTCATCGCCGGACTTCAGGTACGACTCCGAGTCCGGGCGGCGAAGCGGGCCGAGCGTGTCGAGCGTCCGGCCGTGGAATATCGAGGTCAGGACGTCGTGCAGCTCGCGGTCCTCGGGCTTCGCATAGTGGACGTCGTTCGTGACCACCATCGGCAGGCCGAGCTCCTCGGCGAGCGCCGCCTGCTCCGCCACGAGCCAGTCGTCGTCGGGCAGGAGGTGGTGCGAGAGCTCGATGAAGAAGCCGGCCGACGCCGGCGAGTCGCCGCGCGCGCCTGAGGCAGCCGCGCGCCCGAACAGCGCGGCGTGGTGCTCGGCTGCCGCCCGCGCGCCCTCGCGATCGCCAACGAGCAGCCGCCGCGCCACCTCTCCCTGACGCCCACCCGACAGCGCGAGCAGGCCTTCGGTGTGCTTCGCGAGCAGCTCGTGGGTGAAGCGCGGGACGCGCTTGGTCCCGTCGAGATTCGCGCGGGAGACGAGCCGGCACAGGCTCCGATAGCCGGTGGCGTCGCGCGCGAGCAGCACGAGGTGCGGGCCGCGCTGCCGCTCCCCGATGCCGCGCAGGTCCTCCTTCACGATTGCCCGATGCCCGGGCAGGCGCGGCCGCTCCGCGCTGGGTCGGGCGGGGAGCCCCTCGAACGCAGCGACGGAGGGAGGGAGTGCCGGCCCCCGCTTCCGTGCCGTGCGGCGGATCGGCCGCCGCGCCGGCAGGACGATGCCGCCCGGATCGGGAGCCGCCGCGTCCTGGAGCTCGATCTCGATGCCGATGATCGGCCGGATCCCGGCAGCCTCCGCTGCGGTGGCGAAGCGAACCACGCCGTACAGCCCGTCGTGGTCCGTCACGGCGAGGCCCGCGAGCCCCAGCTCGGCGGCTCGCGACGTCATGTCCTCGACCGGCGAGGCCCCGTGCAGGAACGAGAAGTTGGAGTGGCTGTGGAGCTCTGCGTACGTTCGTGCCATGGCTCGCCCGACTGCGTCATGTCGATCGGAGGGGGCACGCCACAATAGAACAAACGTTCTATCTCGACAAGCGCAACACGACGCGATGGTGCCTCGTCAGAGGGCCGTGGAAATCAACACTCGCAGCACGGTCGCCGTTCTGGCGAGGACGTCCGCGTCTCTCCTCCTCGCGGGCCTTCTGATCCTCGTCGTTCTCCCGGCGGCTCTCGCGGCGAGCAGTCGATAGACACACGCCGAAGGCCGGCATTTCGCCAGCCATCGACCGATCGAATGCCTGGTGAGCGGGCATCCGATCTCGCGGAAGGACCCCGTCGCTACTGGGGGCGACGGGGTCCTTTCCTGTCCGGCCCGAAGGAGGCCTTACCATCCGTTCCGTGACGAAGCCTCGGGGGGCCCGGCGCACGCCGGTCACGTCCCTGCTCATCCTCGGCCTGCTCGGCCTCGTGCCGATCGCGTGCTCCTCGCCCGCAACGCCGACCGCGACGCCGGCGGCGACTCAGGCACCCGGCGCATCCGGCGCACCGGCGAGCAATGGCCCCGGCCCGACGCCGGTCCCGGCGATCACGCCAGCGCCGACGATCGACGTCGTGCCGACGTCGCCCGGCCAGTCGCAGACCTCCTGGGGCCTGATCTGGAACGGCGTCCCGGACTGGTTCCCCGTCCCGATCGATGCCGCAACCGCGGATCCGGACCACGGCCCGGTGAGCGGTGCCTGGAGCGTCCCGACCGCTGACGTCGCACCGATTGCGCTGGCCGGCCTGTATCGCGACGCGCTGGTGGAGAACGGCTGGCTCGCCAACGTCGACGGTCCGCTCGAGGACGGCTCGTACACGATCGCGTCGATCGCCGCGGGCAACTGCCAGACGCTGACGACGATCACCCCGCGCGGCGCCGACAGCCTCGTCACGGTCCTGTACGGAGCGTCCTGCATCTTCGAATAGGGGTCAGTCGTAGAGGCGCTCCAGATGCCATGACTGCGCGACGCGGTCGAAGTAGATGAGGGCGAGCCAGCGCTCGCCGACGACCTTGAAGTAGTCGCGCGCGATCGGATCGCGCCACCACGATTCCTCGACGCGCCAGCGGTTGCAGACCTCGACCGGCTCGCGCCGGTCCGCCCAGGCGATCGCCACGACCCTGCCGTCGTCGATCTCGACGCTGATTGCCGGATGGCCGCGCAGCAGGCGGGTCATGGCCGCGGCCCCCGGCGAGCCGGCGCCCAGCTCATGGCGCCGACACCCCGCGCCAGGCCCAGCGGCGCTCCGGCAGTGGCGCCTCGGGGTCGGTGACCTCGACCCGGCGGATCCGATCCTCGCCGTAGGTCAGGGCAAGGCGCGCGAGCTGCCACGCGAGCCGGGCGCCGTGCAGCGCCTGGGGCACGAACAGCGGCAGCTGCTGGCCGGCTGCGGCGCTCGCGCCCGAGAGCTCCAGCTCCAGCCGTTCGACCGCCACGGGCGGCGGGGTCCGTTCGAGCTTGGCGAGCAGCAGGCGCTCGATCGCCTCGGGATCCGCGGTCGGCTCCGGAAAGCGCGTCGCGACCTCGAGCTGCGCCGGAGTTCCCGCCCGCGCGAACGCAAGATCGAGGTGCAGGCGCAGCCGGCCCTGCTCCGCGGCGAGGCCGCGCGCCGCCAAGCTGGTCCCGAGCGCGACGGCGAGCCGGCGCAGCACGAACCGGATCGCCTCGAGCTCCGCGACCGCGGGCTCGATCGGCAGACCGAGCAGCAGCCGCTCCGGCGCGCGCCGCGGCCGGAACGGGTCGACCTCCTCGCCCCGCGCGCGCATCCCGATCCGTGCGCCCTCCTCGCCGAACCGCGCGACCAGCGCGGACGACGCGAGCTCCGCCACCTGGCCGATCTGTCGCAGCCCGAACCGGCGGAGGCGGGCACGGATGTCCCCGTCCGGGGTCAGGAGCGAGACGGGGAGCGGCGCGAGGAAGGACGCCTCCATCCCCGGTGGCACCGAGACGAGCTCACCGGGCTGCGCGGCGAGAGCAGCCACGGTGGCCGCGAAGCGCGTGCCGGCAATCCCGGCGCGGGGCCGTCCGGCAAGGGGTTCCTCGAGGGCCGCGCTCACCCGCTCGGCCAGGGCCGGCTCGGGACCCCAGAGCCCCTCGAGCCCGTCGATCTGGGCCTCGAGCAGCCCGAACGCGACGTCGGTCGGGTCGGCTGTGCCGGCGATCGCCGGGCTGAACGCCGAGAGCCGTTCGAAGGCGGCCTCGAGCTCGGTCCGATCAGCCTCGGGTGTTGCGTCGAGGAAGGTCGCTTCCGGCGCCAGCCGGTGCGCCGACCCCAACGGCATGCCGCGCCGGACGCCGAGCGTCCGAGCCGCCGGGTCCGCGTCGAGCACGGTCCCGTTCGTCCAGGGCTTCCCGCCGAGGACCACCGGCCCCACCGGCCACGAGCCGGAGGGCAGGCGCCGCTTCGCGAGGTCGAGGAGGAGATGTTGGCGATGGAGATGGAGGAGTCGCATCGTTCCGTATCCCGGGCACTGGGATGGGGGCGAAGAAGTGGTCGCGTCGGAGGCAGGCGTCGCGAGGACCTCCGTCCGCGTAGAGGATCCGGAGGGTCGCCCGCCTGCCTGGCGGACCGGCGCGATTTCGCGCCACCAGCACCTCCGTCTGCTGGCCGACGACGTCCCGTCCGAGCCGTATCCACGATCGACGGCTGAGCTCCAGCCTGATCCCCGTCGCTTCGCCGACGGCGGCCGCCACGGTGTCCGGGAGCCGCGCCGGCTCGAGCACGAGCAGGGTGATGCCGGCCCGACGAGCGAGCGCCGCCAACCTCCCGAGTCGATCGGCGAAGCTCGGCTGCCTGCCGCCTCGCGCGTCCGTGCCGGCCGTTGCGGGCTGCACGGGCTTCGGGCGCGGCGCCCGGTTCGGTGAACGGTTCGGCAGGTCGATCACCAGCAGGTCCACCGCCCGGCCCGACAGCAGCGAGCCCGCGATCGCCAGCCCCTCGTCGGGGTCCGCCGGAGTCACGACCACGAGCCACGCCGGGTCGATGCCGCGTGCGACGGCTTCCACGGGATCCAGGGCCGCCGCGAGGTCCAGCCAGGCGACGATCCCGCCCGCGGCCTGCGTCTCGGCAGCAAGCCGCAGCGCGAGGGTGGTCCGCCCGCTCGACGCATCGCCCCGCATCGACACGCCCATCCCGCGCGGCACGCCGCCGGGCCCGAGGATCGCATCGAGCTCCGCGAAGCCGGTCGAGAAGACCTTTGCCGGGTCCGCCGCGGGGCTCGGTGCCGGTAGCGGCGCCGGCGCCTCGCGACCCGCCGGGTCCGCGTCGAGCTCGGCCGGGAGCGGCACCGTGGCGAGCGCCCCGATGACTTCGCCGGCGTAGCTCGGTGCCGCCGCGCCCCATCGGGAGCGGAGGGTCGCAAGCGCTGCGGTGAGCTCGGTGGACGGGGTCGCCATGGGCTCAGTATCGAACATCTGTTCGAATGAATCAACCCTTTTGCCGGCCCGATCCTGCGGGACGCCACCCACGGTGCCCTACCGATCCAGAGCTCCATCCAGTTCCTGCGGGATGACGCTCGGGAGCGTCATACCTACCCGAATCGCCCTCGATCACGCGCGTTTCCGGAGCTCCACCGCTGCAATGCCACCACCAGGAGCATCCCGCAGGATCCTTGGCGCCCAGACGAGTTCACGACGCCGCAGGTACCCGACGCCCAGTCGGGCTCAAGAGCGCCGGAGCGCCGAAGAGATCGGCTGACCGAACGGGACCCCGTGGTAGACTCCGCGGCCCGTGGGGATGTAGCTCAGCTGGGAGAGCACCGCGTTCGCATCGCGGGGGTCAGGGGTTCGAGTCCCCTCATCTCCACCACTCCCACCGAGCTCGGCCGCAGGCAACCCGGGACGATCGTACCGTTGCCCGCGCGCGCCGCCGGGGTCAGATTCCCGGGTACGGGGACCCACCCGCGGACCAGAGGCCGGCGATTCCCATGGCCCTCGAACGCGAGCTTGTACTTGTCGCGGAAGACGACGTCGCCAACCGCGCGCTCCTGGCGCGCCTGCTTGACCGCGGCGGCT
>DATAIB010000262.1:0-6418 GCA_036262855.1 Candidatus Limnocylindrales bacterium | reverse complement strand
CACGTAGAACCTGAGCAGCGTGTTCTGGCCGACTTCGAGGCCGCCGAAGATCAGGTTCTGGATCGGCGTGTTGATGACCGGCGTGTAGCTCGCCATGTTCAGGCCGATGGTGATGGCCCAGTAGCTGATCTGGTCCCACGGGAGCAGGTAGCCGGTGAAGCTCAGCGCGATCGTCATGAGCAGGAGCAGCACCCCGACGACCCAGTTGAACTCGCGCGGCGGCTTGTAGGCCCCGTGGTAGAAGACCCGCATCATGTGCAGGAACACGAAGAACACCATCAGGTGGGCGCCCCACCGATGCACGTTCCGGGTGATCTGCCCGAACGCCACGCTGGACTGGATGTTCAGGATGTCCGTGTACGCGTGCGTGGTCGACGGGATGTAGAAGAACATCAGGTAGACGCCGGTCACGGTCAGGACGAGGAACAGGAAGAACGACAGTCCGCCCAGGCAGAACGTGTACGCGAACTTCACCGCGTGCTGCCGGACCCGCACCGGGTGCAGGTGCAGGAACACGTTGTTCATGACCGCGTAGGCGCGCGACCGCTCGTCCGTCGGATACGGGTTGCGGAACAGCGAGCGCCAGACGGGGCTTCGGCGGATGGTCTGGTCCACCCGCTCGAGGAAGCTCAACGAACCGATCCTCCTGCGACGCCGGGCGTGCCGGCGAGCTGCGCGTCCCGGTACGACTCCTTGTAGAGCCGGCCGTCGGTCGAGATCTCCTGGAGCTCGAACCGCTCCATCGTAATGGCGTCGAACGGGCAACGCTTGACGCACAGCGCGCAGCGGATGCACCGCTCCTCGTCGAGCACCATGGCCGCGCCGTCGCGCCAGCCGTACGCCTCGTCGAGCTCCGTGAGGAGGCCCTCCGACTTCAGCGTGTTGATGTCGACCATGTGGATGATGCCTTCTGGGCACACATCCGCGCACGCCCCGCACAGCGTGCAGCGGAACGGGTCGAACCAGATGTTGTAGTTGCACATGAGGCAGCGCGTCGATTCGGCGACCGCGGATGTCGCGTCGTAGCCGCGCTCGACCTGGGTCGTGAAGTTGACGTCCGGGTCGGTCGAGGGCATGCGGTCCGGCAGCGCGGTCATCGGGATGTGCTGGCGGGGCAGGACGTCGTAGAACTCGGGCATCTCGAAGGTCCACTGGCTGGACATCTTCACGTTGGCGGCGACCGTGACATCGGTCCGGCCGGCCACGTAGCGATCGATCGCGTACGCGCATTTCTTGCCGTGGCCCGCGGCCTCGATGAGCGTCGTCGGGCCGGTCACGAAGTCGCCGCAGGCGAAGACGCCGCGGACGTTGGTGGCGTACGTCGCGGGATCCACCTTGACGCGGCCCCGGTTGACCTCGAAGTCCGCCTCGACCGGCAGGAACGTCAGGTCGGCCGCCTGCGATACGGCCGGGATCACCACGTCAGCCTTGATCACGAACTCGGAGCCTTCGATCGGCACCGGCGAGCGGCGGCCGGACGCATCGGGCTCGCCGAGGCGGTTGCGGATGAACTTGACGCCGACGACGTGGCCGTCCTCGCCGAGCACTTCGACCGGGCTGGCGAGGAACTCCATGCGGACGCCCTCGCGCTCGGTCTCGCCGAGCTCCTCCTCGTCGACGACGAGCTCGGAGCGGGTGCGGCGGTAGACGATGGCGACGTTCTCGGCGCCGTGCCGGAGGGAGGTCCGCGAGCAGTCCATCGCGGTGTAGCCGCCGCCGATGACCACCACGTCCTTGCCGACGTAGAGCTCCTCGCCGAGGTTTGCCTTCTTCATGAAGTCGACGCCGTACTGGACGCCCTCGAGGTCGCCGCCGGGCACATCCAGCGCGACGGCGTTCATGGCGCCGGCCGTGATCGCCACGGCGTCGAACTTGCTCTGGAGGTCATCGAACGCGATGTCGACGCCGATGTTCGTGTTGTAGTGGAACGTCACGCCGAGCCGCTCGACGAGCTTGACGTCCATCTCGATGGCTTCGCGCGGGAGCCGGAACGCCGGAACGCCGATCAGCATCGTGCCGCCGGCGAACGGCAGGCTGTCGTACACGTCGACGCCGTAGCCCTTCATCGCAAGCTCGCGGGCGACGGCGATGCCGGCCGGGCCGGCGCCGACGACGGCGACCTTCTCGGCGCGCGCCTCGATGTGGGGCATGACGTCCGGGATACCCGAGGCCTCGTGCCACTCGACGAGAAACCGCTTCATCGCCCGGATCGCGAGCGGGCGATCGATGTCGCCGCGCCGGCAGGCGCGCTCGCACGGGGCGGAGCAGACGTAGGAGCACATCGCCGCAACCGGGTTCGGCTCGCGCGAGAGGATGTAGCCCTCTTCGAAGCGACCCTCCGCGGCGAGGTTCAGGTAGCCGCGGCAGTTCGTGCCGACAGGACAGGCCTCCTGGCACTCGATGTTGCACTGGAGCCAGGAAGCATCGACCGGCTGGACGAGGAACTCCTGGCGGACATCGAGGGTCAAGGCGGAGCTGAACCTCACGCTGCGATAGCCGGTTCCCGATCGGGGCCGGCGCCGTCAGTCTACCGTCCGTGTCCCGGCCATGCAGCCGCGCGCGGGATGCGCCGACGACCGGCGCTCCGAGCGTGCTCAACCGAGTTGACGCGCCATGGGGGCGCAGCTACCCTCGGCCGCGGCGACGGCGCCTCCCAGGCTGCTGGACAACGAGGATCCTGGCCCCCCGTGACCGCGAGCGAGCTGGCCTTCCTGGCCCTCGGCCTCTTTCTTGGCGTTGCCGCCGGCGCTGCCCTGCTGATGGTCGTCGGCAGCCGCACCGGGCGTCGCGACGTGCGCGTCACCGTGACCCGCGAAGCCGTCCCTTCACGTTCGAAAACCCTGTCCCAGGACGCCTTCCTGCCGCCCGCGGGCGGCCCCGCGCCGGGCGGTCCCGGGGATCGACGGAGCGTCGATCGCGCGGGCGCCGACGGCTCCGGCGGCGCGAAACGTGCCCCTGTCGGCATCCCCATCGAGGTTTCCGCCGCCGCGCCGTTCATGGGTGCCCCAGCCCCGTCGCCCGCCGTCGCGGATCGAACGATCGTTCCATCTCGACCCGCAGTCGCCGTCGAGATCCGCCCGGAGCCGGCGCAGGCGCCCATGCTCGAGCCGGCCCGCCAGCCGGCGCGCGAGGTCGAAGCCGTCCGTCGCCGGGTCGTGCACGGGACGCCGATCGAGCGGATGCTCCGCGGTGAGCACCTGGCGCTGATCGAGGTCGTGGACGAGGTCGCGGGCAACGGCGCCGGCCGGCGCGACTGGGAGGTGCTGCTCGGCGGGCTCATCGATGGCATGGCCGCGGTCGCGATCCGCGAATCCGTCATCGACTTCCCGATGGGCACGCCGTTCTGGGACCAGTTCACCGTCGAGCAGTGCCGGCGCGTGGCCGGCTCGCTCGCATCGATGGGCTACTGCTACGACGGAGCGGACGGCTGGCTGGACGCCCGCGTGCCCGTCTATCGCGACATCACCCGCGCCCTCGCCGACGTCGGCGTCGAGCCGCGGCGCCTCCGCGCCTGGCCGAACCAGGCCGAGATCGCGTTGCTGTTCGCCGGCGCCCGTCCCGCCCCCGAGGAGCTGCTCGCGGCCGCCGGCCCGGACTACTCGGCCGGTTCCATGCAGACGCTGCTCGGCGAGCACGCCGCGGGTCTCCGGGACCTGTGGATTGCCTGGGATGCGGTGCGCCCGGTGCTCTTCCGCGAAGCGCTCGTGCGGGAGCCGAGCCCCGCTTCCTGAGGCCACCCTGGTTGGAGGGACTCGCGTCATTCCGCCCCGGACGCCGACCGCAACTCCAACTGGAGCAACCACGGCTGAACGGCGGCTGCACCCGGTTCCTCCGCCGAACGTCCATTCCAAGAGGACGTGCGACGGCTGAGCTCGTCGGAACCACGTGGCTGCGCGCTCACCAGAGGCGCCAACGCCAATTCGTTGGTCCTTGTTCCAGTCTGACTTCGGGTCGACGAGCGGGACCGGTTGGCGGCGGGTTGCTACTCGGAGATGGCCCCAGCGGGCGCCGGATCCGGCTGCTCGTCCTCGTCGTCATCGATGACCACGTGGAAGAAGCCGTCGGCCGCGGCGGCCCCGATCTCCTTGCCGACCTCGGCGCCCCACTCGCGCATGCGCGTCTCGAGTGCCTCGAAGTCCTTGATCTGGCTCTCGTGGCAGCGCAGCGCGCCGAGCTTCCGGTCGATCGTCGAGGTGGTGTCCACGTAAGCGTTCGCGCGGTGCGTCCAGAAGAAGTACAGGCGCCGCACGACCTGCTTGTCGAGGCCGCTCTTCGCCAGCCACGGGAAGGCCATCGGGTTGCGCGCGGCGGGATAGACAGCATCGGCGGCGGCCCAGCCGGCGGCGCGATGGTCCGTGTGGTTCACGCCCGCGCCGCGCGGGAACGTGTTCTCCGGGTCCGTCGCGAGGACCGCGTCCGGGCGGAAGGTGCGGATCTCGCGCACGAGGTGCTCGCGCAGCACGAGGTCGTTCACCAGGCCGCCGTCGGGCATGTGGAGGAACGTCACGCCCTCGTAGCCGACGACCTTCGCCGCCGCCCGCTGCTCGCGCTCGCGGACCTGGGCGAGCTCCAGCGGGTCCATGTTCGGATCCTCGCCGCCCTGATCACCGCTCGTGCAGCACACCAGCCAGCCCACGGAGCCCTGGTCGATCCAGGCGGCGGCGGTCGCCGCAGGCCCGAAATCGGCGTCGTCCGGATGGGCCGCGATGACCATGAACCGGGCCGGCCGCCAGGCATGCGGCTGGAGCGCGGGCGGTGCGGGCGTGGCGCCGGTCTCCACGGGCGCCGCGATCGGCGCGGTCTGCTCGTCGCTCACGAGGCGCGCTTCGCTCGCTCCTCACCGAGCGCCTGGAGCACCTCGGCGGGATGGCCGTCGGCCTTGACCTTCGGCCAGGTGCGCACGATCGTGCCGTCCGGGTCAATCAGAAACGTCGAGCGGACGATGCCCATGTAGTCGCGGCCGAGCATCTTCTTCTCGCCCCACGCGCCGTAGCGGTCGATGACGTCGCGGTTCGGGTCGGACAGGAGCGTGAACGGCAGGTCGAACTTCTCGCGGAAGCGCTGGTGGCTGGCGGCGCTGTCCTTGCTCACGCCCCACACGTCGGCGTCGGTGGCCGCGTAGTCAGCGTTGAGGTCGCGGAACTGGCACGCCTCGGTGTTGCAGCCCGGCGTGTCGTCCTTGGGGTAGAAGTACAGGACGGTCCACCGGCCGCGCTGGTCAGCGAGCTTGTGGACCTTGCCGGTCTCGTCGGGAAGGACGACGTCTGGGGCCTGCTGGCCCGCCTCGGGAACGCTCATTCGCCGACTGTAACAGGGGTTTCGATCACGAGAAGGCGGCCCGATTCGAGCCGGACGGAGGCCTCCGGCGCGGTCCGGACGTTCGAAACGCCGCGCGTCCGACCCATCTCGAGATCCTCCCCCACGAGCGGGAACCGAAGGTTGGCCGTCGTGACGCCGCGCGCCGTGGAACCGACCGGCAGGAGCGACACGGCGTCCCCCGCGCGCCCGCGCATCGTCCGCGTCGCGGGTCCCGTCAGCAGCGTGACGCGCGCGCCCGTCGCATCGTAGAGAACGGTCCCATCGACCGGGAGCGCGGGATGATCCACCAGGCCGATGTTCGCGAGCGCATGGTCCAACCGCGGCCCGCCGAGCCCGCCCAGCAGCACGATGCGCGTTGCGCCGGCCGCCGCGGCCGTCGCAAGCGCGAGCTCCGCATCGGTCTCGTCCTTGTCCGCGGGGACGCGCCGGACGTCGACACCGTCCGCCTCGAGACGGGCGAGCAGCTCGGGGTCGACGGAATCGCCGTCGCCGATCCAGATGTCGATGGGCAGACGGAGGCCCTCCGCGTGGCGCGCCCCGCCGTCCGCTGCCACGACGAGCTCCACGCCATCGAGCCAGCCCGGCCAGGTGGTATCGAGGAGCTCGCGGCTCGGGACGTCGCCGTCGGCGAGGACGATCGCGCCGCGCGAGCTCGTCACCGACGGAGCCGCCCTGCTCAGGCTCGGCCGGCTGTCGCCGGCCGCTCGCTCGTCTCGCCCAGGAGGTCGTCGACGAATGCGGCGACGCTGGGGAAGATCGCCGATGCGCCCGCCTCGCGGAGGTCCTCGGGGCGCCAGTTGACCGACTCGATCCCGATCCCGACCGCGCCGACCGCGCGGGCCATGCGCATGTCGTCGGGCACATCGCCGATGTAGCGGGCCGTGGCAACGCGGTCCCGGCGCTCCAGTCGCTCCAGCACGTGGAGCAGCGGTTCCGGGTGGGGCTTCGGCGAGAACTCGTCGTTCCCGAACACCCGCACCGTCAGGTAGTCGGCGACGCCGAGCCGCTCGATCTGCTCGGTCACGACATCGCGGTCGCCCGCGGTCACGAGGCCCAGCACGAAGCCGGCGTCCGACAGGCGCCGCAGCGATTCAGCGGA
>DATAIB010000261.1:0-5371 GCA_036262855.1 Candidatus Limnocylindrales bacterium | reverse complement strand
CTCGGGCAAGCGAGCCAGCGGCGCCCGCCCGATGAAACCGTCGGCGACCGTCGTGCCGCGGCGTCCCGTGGACGCGGAGCTCGGACGCTCCATGCGCGGCCTCGTGGGTCCTTCGCGCGGCGGTGTGCGCGGCCGCTCGCGCGACACCTCCGGGACGCGAGCCCGGCTCGGCCGGGTCTTCCGGCCGGCGCGCGCCGCGGGCCTCCTCGGGATGCTCGCGTGCGGGTTCGCGCTCACGTTCGTCACGGGTCCGACGGCATTCGGGCTCAACCGCACCGAGGTGCCCAGGCTCACCTGGACCAGCGACCAGGCCGTGCGGGCTGCCCTCGCGCTGCCCACCGGCGGCAACGTGTTCCGGCTCGATACCGCGCCCCTCGTGGCGGCGCTCAAGTCGCTCCCGGCAGTGGCGGACGCGTCGATCGACGTCCGCCTGCCGGACGCCATCGTCGCGGTGCACGTCGAGGAGCGCGTCCCGGTGCTCGCCTGGCAGATCGGGACCACCCGGTACATCGCGGACCGCGACGGCGTCGTCTTCGCCACACTGCCCACCGATGCGAAGCTGCCGTCGGGCATCGCGGTCATCGAGGACGCCCGGCCGCTGCCGGACCCGCCGCTCGAGATCGGTGCCCGCATCGACGTGGTGGATCTCGATGTCGCGACCCGGCTCGGCAGCCTCACGCCGGCCGACGTCGGCAGCAACACGCCCCGGCTGCGGGTGGTGATCACGGACCGCGATGGCTTCGTGCTGATCGCGCAGGGCGGCTGGACGGCGGTCTTCGGGTTCTACAGCCCCGCCACCCGCTCGACCGACATGATCCCGGGCCAGGTGCGCCTGCTGCGGAGCCTCATCGCCGGCCGCGAGGCGTCGGTCGCCAGGATCATCCTCGCCTCGGAAACCGACGGCACCTATATCCCCCGTGCAACTCCGAAGCCCACCCCACGGTGATAGCCTTTCCGCCGATCACGCACCGCAGCGAGGACGGCTCCGTTGCTCCTCCCCCTGGCAGGCCTGCTGGTGGGCGTCCTGCTCGGGCTCGTCCTCAACGTCAACGTCGGCTTCGAGCTCAGCCGGTACTCGGCCGTGGCGATCCTCGCCGCGCTCGACTCGGTCCTCGGGGCGGTGCGGGCAGAGCTCGATGGCGTCTACAACAACAGGATCTTCATCTCGGGCTTCGTGACCAACGCCGTCGTGGCGGTGATCCTCACGTTCATCGGAGACCGGCTTGGGCTGGACCTCTACCTGGTGGCGCTGATCACGTTCGGGTTGCGGATCTTCAACAACGTCGCCCTCATCCGGCGGCACTTCATCTGAGGTAGGGCTGGTGGTCGAAGGAGTCCTCGTCGCGCTCGACGTCGGGACGAGCAAGGTCTGCGCGCTGATCGGCGAGATCGGGCGTGACGGCCGGCTCACGGTGATCGGCCACGGCACGGTGCCCTCGTCGGGCCTGAAGCGCGGCGCCGTCGTCAACATCGAACAGACCGTGCGGTCGATCCGCGACGCGGTCGAGCGCGCCGAGCGCCTCAGCGGCTGGAAGATCGACAAGGCGTTCGTCGGCGTCGGCGGCGCGCAGGTCGAGAGCCTCAACTCCACCGGCCAGGTCTCGGTCGCCGCGCATACCCGCGAGGTGAGCCGGGACGACATCAGGCGCGCGGTGGAGCAGGCGAGGACCATCCCGATCCCGTCGAACCGCGAGGTGCTCCACGTCGAGCGCCGCGGGTTCACGGTGGACGGCCAGGAGGGCGTGAAGGACCCACTCGGGATGAGCGCCCTGCGCCTCGAGGTCGAGGCCCACATCGTCACGGCGCCGCAGACCGCGGTGCAGAACCTCATGAAGTGCGTCGCGCAGGCCGGCGTGAAGATCGACGAGCTCGTCGTGAACGCGCTCGCCGCGGCGGAGGCGGTTGCCAACGAGACGGAGCGCGAGCTCGGCGTCGCGGTCGCGGACGTGGGCGCCGGCACGATCGACCTCGCGATGTTCAACGAGGGCTCGCCGTTCCGGACGAGCGTGCTGCCGGTCGGTGGCAACTTCGTGACGAATGACATCGCGATCGGCATCAAGACGTCCCTGCCCACCGCCGAGGAGCTCAAGGTCCGCCACGGGACCTGCGACCTGCGGAACATCGCGGAGGACGAGGAGATCGCGGTCTCCGTGCTCGGCGAGGAAGCGGGGCGGACGATCAACCGGATCGAGCTCTGCCGGATCATCGAATCGCGCATGCGCGAGACGTTCGAGCTCATCGGCGCGGAGATCCAGGCGGGCGGCGCAGGCATGCTCCCGGCGGGCCTGATCCTGACCGGCGGCGGCGCGCAGCTCGCGGGCATCGCCGAGCTCGGTCGCGAGGTGCTCCAGATGCCGGTCCGCGTCGTCGGCCCGTCTGGCGTCGGCGGCCTCACCGATTCGATCCTCACGCCCGCCTACGCGACCTCGATCGGGCTCCTCCAGTGGGGCGCGACGATGCTCGACGACGGTGAGCCGCAGCGCTACGAATCCGCGCCGGCGGCGGGGATGTTCGGCAAGCTCCGGAGCGCCGTCCGGAGCATGCTGCCGTAGGAGCGATTGCGACCAATTTGCATCCCATCCCGGCGGGCGTCGATGCTAGACTCGGCGGCAACCTGCGAGGAGGGAGCGGCGAGCGAGCGCGCCGGTTCCAGCGCCCCACAACCAGCCACCAACCCCGGCAACGGGCAAGCCTTGACATGGCGTCCCTGAGAGGGCGCGCGGAGGAGTAGCCATGGGCCTGCGCTCGGACTCGGAGAACTTCGCGCTCATCCGTGTCATCGGCGTCGGTGGCGGCGGAAGCAACGCCGTCAACCGCATGATCCGCGCCGAGATGATGGGCGTGGAGTTCATCGCCCTGAACACCGACGCGCAGGCACTCCTGCAGTCCGATGCGCCCCACAAGCTGCGCATCGGCGACAAGATCACGCGCGGCCTCGGCGCCGGCGGCGACCCATCGATCGGGGAGCGCGCGGCCGAGGAAGACACGGAGAAGATCGCCCAGGCCCTCGAGGGCTCGGACATGGTGTTCATCACCTCCGGCCTCGGCGGCGGCACGGGCTCCGGCGCTGCGCCGGTGGTCGCGGAGATCGCCAAGGAGCAGGGCGCGCTGACGATCGCGGTCGTCACGAAGCCGTTCACGTTCGAAGGCGCGCGGCGCCGCCTCTCCGCCGAGAAGGCCGCCGAGACCCTCAAGGCGAAGGTCGACACGCTCATCACGATCCCGAACGACCGGCTCAAGGACGTCGTGCAGAAGAACACGTCGATCCTCGACGCATTCCGGGTCGTGGACGACGTCCTTCGCCAGGGCGTCCAGGGCATCAGCGACATCATCACGGTCCCGGGCCTGATCAACCTCGACTTCGCCGACGTGCGGGCGATCATGAAGGACGCCGGGTCCGCGCTCATGGGCATCGGCCGCGCCTCGGGCGAGAACCGGGCCGTCGAGGCCGCGCGGCAGGCGATCGCCAGCCCGCTCCTCGAGGTCGACATCGCCGGCGCCCAGGGCATCCTGTTCAACGTCAGCGGGGGCTCGAACCTCTCGCTCTACGAGGTCACCGAGGCCGCCGAGGAGATCCGCGCCGCTGCGGACCCCGAGGCGAACATCATCTTCGGCACGAGCTTCAACGAGCGGATGGGCGAGGAGGTCTCGATCACCGTCATCGCGACCGGGTTCGACGGCAAGCGCCACGGCTCGGCGGCCCGCGCATCCACCAGCGTCAGCTCGGACGCGACGCAGCGCGCACCGCGGGACTTCCTGGAGGAGCTGGAGCGCCAGCGCAGCTCGATGAACGAGACGGGCGTGCCCGATGCGCCGACCACCCGAGTCGAGGATGTCGCGGCGACCGGCACCGCGAATGGCAATGGCGGCGGCCTCCGCTCGCCCGAGCCCGTGCCGGCGCGGCGCCCCGCCTACGACGCAGATGATCTGGAGATCCCGAGCTTCCTGCGCCGAAGCCGATAGCCCATGAGCCAGCCCGCTGCGAACGCGCGGGCGGAGATCCTCGGCAGGATCGCTGACGCGGCCGCCCGGTCAGGGCGCGACCCGTCCGATGTCGTCGTCGTCGCGGTGTCGAAGACGGTCGATGCCGCACGGGTCGCCGAGGCAGCTGCCGCGGGCTGGGACACGTTCGGCGAGAACCGGGTCCAGGAGCGCGCCGCCAAGGCGGGTGCGCTGGCATCGGTCCGCGCGGACTGGCACCTGATCGGGCCGCTGCAGTCGAACAAGGCGCGCAAGGCCGTCGAGCTGTTCGATGTCATCGAGAGCGTCGATTCGGTCGATCTCGCGCGCCGGCTCGACCGGATCGCCGCGGAGCTGCGACCGGGCAAGCCGCTGCCCGTGCTCCTCCAGGTGAACGTTGACGACGATCCGGCCAAGGCCGGCTTCGAGCCAGATGTGCTCGAGCGCGGGCTGGCGGCCATCGTCGAGCTGCCGAGCCTGCGAGTGGACGGGCTGATGACCGTTGGGCGACTGGTCGATCGCGCGGATGCGGCTCGACCGACGTTTGCCGCACTGCGGTCACTCTCGGAACGGCTGCGAGCAGCGGAGGACCGGCTGGGCTCGGCGCTGTCGATGGGCATGAGCGAGGACTACGCGGTCGCGGTGGAGGAGGGGGCGACGATCGTCCGCATCGGGCGCGCCATCTTCGGCGACCGGCCGCCGGCGGCCTAGACTCGCGGCGTGGGCGCGCTCCTCCTCGTGAACTTCCTGCGGTTCCTGGTCATCGGCCTGTGGCTCCTGATCCTGGCGCGCGTCATCCTGTCGTGGGTCGATCCGGGCGGCCGTGGGCGGTTCGCCGCGTTCGTCATCGGCACGACGGAGCCGATCCTCGCCCCGATCCGGCGTGCCCTGCCGCGGGGCGGCCCGTTCGACTGGTCGCCCATGATCGTGCTGATCGTCCTCGGCCTGCTCATGCGGTACATCGTCTGAGTCGTTTCGCTGTCCGCGTCACGCCGCGCGCGGCGGCGGACCGGGTCGACGGCGTCATCGACGGCGTCCTGCGGGTTCGCGTCCACGCTGCCCCCGCCGAGGGAGCCGCCAACGCCGCCGCGATCCGACTCCTTGCCTCCGCGATCGGCGTCCCGCCGAGCACGGTGCGCATCATTGCGGGCGGCGCGGCACGGCGGAAGGTCGTCGAGGTCGATGGCGTGGCGCCGCCGGCGCTGCGGTCGCGATGGCCGGACCTCGATGTATGATCCCGGTCCGCCGTCGCCATCGGGCGACCGGCCCTCGGGCGATTGGCTCAGTGGTTAGAGCACGCGGTTCACATCCGCGGGGTCACTGGTTCGAATCCAGTATCGCCCACCATTTCCTCATCGGCTGGTCGGCCGGCTGCGCCGACGAGGGGTCCATCCTGTCGGCGCGCCCTGCC
>DATAIB010000260.1:0-3655 GCA_036262855.1 Candidatus Limnocylindrales bacterium | reverse complement strand
CTCGGGCAAGGCAATGGCTGGCTCCGAACCTCGATCGAGACCGAGGTCAGCCCCGCCGCCGATGCCTGGATCGCGCCGATCGAAACCGTCTCGAACTCGGAAGCCGGCTTCGAGCGCGTCTACCAGGGCAGCGCGCTGCTGTTGTCGTGGCCCGTCAACCTCGCTCCGGGCGCAATCTGGTCACTGCGGCTCACGCACAGAGCGACGGTCGACGCGTCGAGCTGATCGCTGAGCGCCGCGCGGCGATTCCGTCGCCGCAGTTTCTGCGGGGTACGAATGGCGAGCGTCGTACGCGCACACCAGGAGCCGAGCGAGGGGCACTGAACCTTGCTCACGCTCGAGTCGAGCTTCGATTCCGGAGATAACTGGCCACGAGGGGCGACGTTCGCACGTATGACGCCCGTGGTTCGTAAGCCGCACAAATGCCCGCTGGCACGAGCCGATTCCGGCCCCAGGAATCCGTCAGCCCGCGGCCTGCGCGCCACGGGCTGACGAGGAGGGAGGGATTCGAGGTGGTGCTACCAGGTAAGGCCCCGAACGGGAGCGCGCTCGTCCTCGAAGCCTTCGCGGCTGTCGACGCCGAGCGCGAGGGCGAACGAGCCCAGCGCTGCGAAGGCGAAGAACACGATCATGAAGAAGACGAGGCCACTCATGGTTGCTACGACCTTTCCGCGAGGCGCTGGGACGGTTTGGTACAGTTGACTAGGCCAAGTCGAAGATTACTTGGACTAGCGGACTATGTCAATGCCTGAGAACGACACTTCAGTACTACCCGGACCCCAGACGGCCGCCGAGCGCGGCCTCGACGTCGAGCGTGATTCCGACGTTCCCATCTCCACCCAGATCTATTGGCAGCTCGCCTACCAGATCGAATCGGGCCGGCTCCAGCCCGGCATGCGCCTCGCGCCCGTCCGCGAGCTCGGCGCTGCGCTCCGCGTCAATCCGAACACGATCCGCGCCGTCTACCGGCGCTTGGCGGACAACGGCTACGTCACGTCACGTCACGGCGCAGGCACGGTCGTTGCCGATCGAACGGTCCACCGCCGCCGGCCGGACGCGTTGAGCAGCATCGTCTCCGAGCTCCTGCGCCGTGCCGCACAGGCCGGCTTCACGCCCGACGAGGTCGCGGCGGCCGCCTACGCCGCCGCCTCCGAGCGCAAGCGCCCGGGTCGCGAGGTGCGCGTCCTCTTCGCGGAATGCACCACCGCCGACGCCGGCTACGACGCCGAGCGCCTGAACCAGGAGTTCGCGGGCCTGATCGAGGCCGAGGGCACGCTCCTCGACGAGATCCCGGATCGGCTCGAGCGGTTCCACTACGACCTCGTCGCCACCACGACCTTCCATGCCGACGAGGCGCAGGTGCTGACCAGCGGCCGCATGCCGGTGGTCGCGATGCTCGTAGGGCCCGGCTATGTCGAGCTCGTGCACGAAATCTCCGCGCTCCCGGCCGGCTCGCAGATCGGCGTCATCTGCGCCACGGATCGGGGCACGGACAACATCGCCGAAACGCTCGCGATCGCGGGCACGAAGGGCGTCGAGATCGTGTCCGCGACGATCGACGACCAGGAACGGCTCACCCTGATCGATCGAACGGCCGACGTGATCCTCATGTCGCGCGAAGCGATTGCCCAGAAGCTGGACCAGCAGCTGCACCGGCCCGAGCGCATCCGCCAGTGGTCGTATGACTTCGATCCGGCCGGCCTCGAGATCCTTCGCCGTGCGATCGAGCATGTCGTGGCATCGAAGCCGGACGCCGTGAAGACCCCCGAGGCGACGAAGAGCACCGAACCCGTCGCGGTCTGACATCCTTCGCCCGTGCGACAGATCCCCCTGGCGCGCGCGGCGCGCCGTCGCCACGGGCTCGAGCCCATCGTCGGGCGTGACGGGACGCTTGATGCGGCCGACGCGGCGGCTGCGCGCGGCATCGCTGCCCGAGTCACCGCTGCGCGCGAGGCCGCCGGTGAACCTGCGGTCTCGGCGGGCGAAGTCGCCGCCCTCGCCGCGCTGGATGCGGTCCTCCATCGACTGATCGATATCGAACGCGCCGCAGGCCGCGTCGACCTCGCCGCGACGGTGGCGAGCGTCGGCTCCGCGCTCGGCGAGCCGGCCATCGCGGAGGTCGGGGCCGCGTGGCGGGGCCAGTTCCGCGGCGGCGACAGCACCGGTGCACGTGCCGCGGGACCGCGGATCCGCGGCTCCGACCTCCTCGCCGAGGTGCTCGTCCTCAACGCGCTGAACGAGGATCCGGCGGCGTCCGACGTGCGAGAGCTGGTCGATGACCGGCCGCTGCGGGACGAGACGCGGTACGAGGCGGTCGTCCAGGCGGCCGAGCAGGCCCTCGGCGGGACCGGGGATCCGGGTGCCCGGCGCGTCCGCGCGGGAGCAAGGGCGACCGCTCGTGCCGGCGTCGGGGCGGGAGCAGGCATCCAGCTGCCGCTGCCGGCACGGCTTCGAGAGCCGATGCGGAATGCGCCGGGCTCGCTCGCGGCGCAGCTTCGGTGGGTGCGAGAGCACTGGCCGGAGGTCCTCGCGGGCCTGCCGGACCTCGCGCTCCGCCTCGACCTGGCGCTCGATGTCCTCGCGGAGGAGGCGCGCGCCATGGAGCTCCGTGGCGCCGGAACCCACTTCGGCGGCCCCACCGTCGTCGAGGCGCCCGATTACCGCAACCTCGATCCCGAACACGTGGCGTTCTCGGCCGACACGGAGTGGATGCCCAGCGTCGTGCTGATGGCCAAGTCCACGTACGTGTGGCTGGAGCAGCTGGCGCGCACGCACGGGCGCGCCGTCCGGACCCTGGCCGACGTGCCGGACGAGGAGCTCGACCGCCTGCGCGACCTCGGCGTCACCGGCCTGTGGCTGATCGGCCTGTGGCAGCGCTCGAACGCCTCCGCGGACATCAAGCGACGACGCGGCGATGCCGACGCGGTCGCGTCCGCGTACGCGATCGACGACTACCGGATCGCCGACGACCTCGGCGGCGAGGGCGCGTTCAACGCGCTGAAGGACCGCGCGTGGGCCCGCGGGATCCGCATGGCCGCCGACATGGTCCCGAACCACATGGGCATCGACTCGGGCTGGGTCGTCGAGCACCCCGACCGGTTCATCTCGGTCCCCCACTCGCCGTTCCCCGCGTACGCATTCACGGGCCCGGACCTTTCGCCGGACCCCCGCGTCGAGATCACGCTCGAGGACCACTACTGGGATTCGACCGATGCCGCCGTGGTCTTCCGCCGCCGCGACCGCGCCTCGGGCGAGGAGCGGTTCATCTACCACGGCAACGACGGCACCTCCTTCCCCTGGAACGACACCGCCCAGCTCGATTACCTGCAGGAGAGCGTTCGGGAGGACGTCATCCAGACGATCCTCGCCGTCGCCCGTCGCGCGCCGATCCTTCGGTTCGATGCCGCGATGGTCCTCGCGCGACGCCACATCCGGCGGCTCTGGTATCCCGAACCGGGCCAGGGCGGCGCGATCCCCTCGCGTGCGGAGCACGCGATGTCGAACGCGGCGTTCGCCAGGCGGATGCCGAAGGAGTTCTGGCGCGAGGTCGTCGATCGGGTGGCGCAGGACGCGCCGGGCACGCTCCTTCTCGCCGAGGCGTTCTGGCTCATGGAGGGCTATTTCGTCCGCACCCTGGGCATGCACCGCGTCTACA
>DATAIB010000259.1:0-1660 GCA_036262855.1 Candidatus Limnocylindrales bacterium | reverse complement strand
CCGCCGGGTCGCAGGGTCCCGCTGAACACCTGCCAGGCGAGCGCGGACTTGGCGACGAGGCTCATGACCATGTACGTCTTCTCGCCGACGAGGTAGTCGCGCCAGCGGCCGATCTTCTTGTACTGGAGGACCATCGTGATCGCGAAGACGTTGAACGAGACGAACAGGCTGGCCACGATCACGTACACGAACGCGGGGATCTGGGCATTCGCGGGCAGGTCGGGCTGGAAGCCGTAGGCGAGCAGGATCGAGATGATCGAGATCCAGGGCACGAGCCCGACGATGGAGCCGAAGATGTAGTGCTTCCAGTCCGGGTTGTCCGTGCGGCCCTCGTTGGCCGCCTCCATGCTCCAGCCGAACAGGATCATCGCCACGTTGCAGCCGGCGATGGCGAGGAGCGCGGGGACGTCCTGGATGAACGAGATGTACGCGATCGCGACGATCATCACGGTGCTGCTGAACGCGTACTCGACCCAGCGCAGCGGGTTCATGCCGCGCGCCAGCCAGGCCTCGTAGCGCGCCCGAAGCGGCCAGCCGGCCATGAAGTGGGCGATGGCGCTCATCGCCAGGAACGACGCGATGAACCATGCGAGCGGCATGGAGAAGAGCTGCACCTGGACCTGCTCCAGGCCGGAGAAGGCGCCGTTCTCGAGCTTGATCTTGACGGTGTTGAGGTACGGGGCGAAGACGGTCGCCGTGCCGGCGAGAAGGAGCATCGCGACGAACTGGATCCCATGCAGGCCGGACAGGACGCGGTTCCAGCGGGCAAGCGAGCGGGCTCGCTCGCGCGGGATGGGGGTTGCGATGGGGTCCGTTGCGGCGGCGGCGATGCCGGGCCGGAGCGGGATGGTGGTGGTGGCGTCCATGATGGCCTCGCAGTGCGTTTGGAGTGCGGACGCCCCGCCATGGTGGGCGGGGGCGTCCGCGGTTGGGATGGGTCAGACGCACCCGAGGAGGGAGCGCCGCAGCAGGTTCGAGCTGCTGCGCCCGAGTCTGCCTACGGGATCAGGACCGAGTTGATGACGTGGATGACGCCGTTCGAGGCCGAGATGTCGACCGCGGCAATGCCGGCGTCGAGCAGCTGGGCGCGCGAGAGGCGCTCGCCGTTGAGCATCGTGTAGCCGGGGGCATGCACGACGGAGGTGCTGGTCCGGCGGCCGTTGGTCACGTGGAACAGCAGGATGTTCGCGAGGGCGCCATCGCCGAACGCGGTGTCGACGCCGCCGGCATTGATGAACGCGATGACATCCGCCTCGGTGAGGCTGTTGTCGTTGAGGAGCCCGCGGAAGGTCGAGACGAACGCCTCGTCCGTTGGCGCGAAGACGGTGTACTGGTCGTCCGGGCTCGAGAGCGCACCCGCGAGGCCGGCCTCGATGACGGCGGCCTGGAGGACGTCGAACTTGCCGTCGTCGGCAAGGACGATCTGGACGATGTTCTGGTCACCCGGCTTGGAGCCGGCATGCGTGGCGAACGCCGGGGTCGCGACGACCGCGAGGCTGAGTGCGGCAAGGACGGCGCCGCGGAGGATCGATCGCATCGATTGCTTCCCTTCCATCTGGTTGCTTGCTGTCCGGGGTCTCCCACCGGCTCTGTTGTCCAACCTTTGTCTAAGGTCTGGTGGAAATCTACCCGCGCCGTCCAGCGCTTGTCAAGTCTTTGT
>DATAIB010000258.1:0-2858 GCA_036262855.1 Candidatus Limnocylindrales bacterium | reverse complement strand
CCACGCACGTTGGATCTGCTCGCCCGACCGGCAATCGAGCACGATCCCAGGAAGCGCCGGACATACCAGCAGTGGGACTGCTGGTTGGCGGGAATTGCGCCTCGAGGCGGGCGGCAGGCCTGGGTCGGGCCGGGCTCAGGCGGGGATCAGCTCGTGATCGTCGCGATGGATGCCATCGCACAGGCCGTACCGGGTGATCGTGCCGTCGGGCCCGGGGATCGGGATCGGTCGCATGATCTCGCGGACGGTGCCCTTGCGGCAGAACAGGAGGTCCCGCGCGGCCATCCACATGCGCACGTGCGCGGGGTCCCCGTGGAACTCGAACGGGCCCGGGTTGATCGGCGGTCGACCCGCCCAGGAGACAGGCGTCTCGGCCGCAACGACGTCGAGGATGTTCATCCGCCACGGCGTGCCCTCGATGACCTCGAGGCAGCCGTCGCATCGGATCGCGACGTTGTCGGTGACGATCGTCGGAATGTGGACGCCGAGGTAGTCGAGCGGGCTCATCGCCGCGAATGGTAGTGGAGCCGCAACGGAATGGAGCAGGCGTCAGCCGTGCCGAGCGCAAGCAGACGTCCGAGCACCCGAGCGAGCGGACGCCGGACCGTCCGTGAGCGAGGCGCGGAGGGCGGCGACGCCGCGAACGGCGCGGATCACGCCTGCGGAGTGGTACCCCCAACCGGATTCGAACCGGTGATCTTCACCTTGAAAGGGTGACGTCCTGGGCCTCTAGACGATGGGGGCGCGAACGGAGCCCGAGTGTAGCAACGGCCCCCGGCGCCCCGATCCGGGCAGGAACGCTCAGCTGTTCAGGAGCATCGTCATGAGCGCGGCAACGCTGAACGAGCCGATGGCCGCCAGCCCCGAGACCCCGCCGATCAATGCGAGGCCGAACGACCGGCCGCCCTGGGCGCGAGACGCGGCACGCCACATGCCGAACACGCACGCCAGCGCGATGGCCGCGAACGTGAGGCCGAGCGCGAGGAACCCATAGGAGAGCAGCTGGATCTGCTGGTCCTGGACCTCACGGACGACCCACAGGATGTAGCCGATGCAGCCGAGCAGGGCGATCCCGAAGACGACGATCGGCAGCGAGATCCGGACGCCGCCGCGCCTCGGACGTGACGGCGTGCCGCTGGATGGGGCCGCTGGCTCGCTGCTCATGGACGGCTGCGATGGTAGACCGCGACGTTCCACGAGAGGCGGGGTCGCTTCAGCGTGGCGGCGACGTCGGAGCCTGTCGGCCCGAACGCGTCGCCGAGGAACGACGCCGCCTCCTCGAGCGAGTCGAACTCCCAGAAGCAATGCACGACGCGCACCCGGAACCCGCCGGTGAGGAACGGGCCCGAGCGGTGGCTCCACGCGCCGTACTCGGGGCGGTCGCCGAGGAGGTGCGAGACGTCATCGCGGCCGTAGTCGTGGACGACGAGGAGCCTGCCCTCTGGGCGCAGCACCCGATCGACCTCCGCCATCTCCGCCGGATCGACACCGCGGAATGCTGACCACAGGCCGATCACGACGTCCGCGGACGCCTCGGCGCCGGGGAGCCGGAACGGCGCGGCGAGCGGCGCGTCCGCGAGGCCCGCGCCGGCCGCCCGAAGGCCATCGACGAACGGACCGCCGTCTGCATCGATGACGACGACGTCCTTTTCCTCCACGGGCCCGAGCGCCACCAGCGCAGCGACGAGCTTGCCCGCGGGGTCGATCGCCCGGACCAAAGCAGGCTCGAGGTCGGCCGACAGCGACACCGGCAGGTTCGACATCAGTTGATCGTGACGATCGCGCCGGAGCGCGGTGGCAGCGTGATCTCCAGCCCGGCCTCGGCGCCCTCGGCCCCGTTCGCCCGCGCGACGGCGAGCGGAGCCGAACCGGCTTCGCGCGCAGCGCCGACGACATGCACGAGCTCCCCGGCGGACCCGCCCCCGAGCCCGAGGGTCACCGGCCCCTCGTCCGAATTGACCGCAACCGCGACTCGCCCCTCCGCGCCGCGCCGGAATGCGAGCGCCCGGCCGGAGGTCGACACGACGGTCACCTCATCGGAGCGAAGCTCGGGCAGCTCGTGCCGAGCCGCGAGGGAGCCCCGCATCGAGCCGTACAACTCCTGATCCCAGCGGGCCGGGTCCCACGGGAACGAGCGGCGCGAATCCGGGTCGATGCCGCCCTCGACCCCCACCTCGTCGCCGTAGTAGATGCACGGCGCGCCCGGCAGCGACGCCTGGAGCAGCGTCGCGAGCTCCATCGCCGCACGATCGCCCCCGAGCAGCGAGAGCGCGCGCGGCGTGTCGTGGCTGTCGAGCAGGTTCAGCTGCACCGCGGTCGTCTCCGGCGCATACGAGCGCAGGAGCTCGCCGAGGCGCGAGGCAAAGGTCGCGCCGTCGATGCGCGTCACCCGCCCGTATTCGTGGTGGCTCCGGAGCAGCGCCTCGTTCAGCGCCTGCCCGCCGACGAACCCGATGATCGATTCCGCAAGCGGGTAGTTCATCAGCGCGTCGAACCGGTCGCCCGACACCCAGTCCGGATCGACGTGCCAGATCTCGCCCACGAAGTAGGCCTCGGGGTTCACGGCGCGGCAACGGCGCCGGAACTCCTGCCAGAAGCTCCGGTCCTGGATCTCCGCGGGGACGTCGAGCCGCCAGCCGTCGATCCCGAAGCGCAGCCAGTGCTCGGACACGCCCCACAGGTATTCGCGTACCGCGGGCTCGCCGATGTTCAGCTTCGGCAGCGCGGGCATGCCCCACCAGGCCTCGTACCCCAGGCGCTGCATCGCCGTCTGGGATTCCGAGCTGCGATCGACGTCCCACGGCGCCGGCCCGTCGTCGGCCACGCCGGTCCGCAGCCGTCCCGCCGGATAGGCGTTC
>DATAIB010000257.1:0-4265 GCA_036262855.1 Candidatus Limnocylindrales bacterium | reverse complement strand
TGACCTCACCGAGCTCATCGACTTCGGCGAGGTCCTGGGCAAGGAGCTCACGGATCGCGCGAAGGCCGCCCTGGGGACGCCCGTCGAGGCGTACGGCAAGGGCGGCATCGTCGGCGAGGCCGGCGAGCTGGAGCACGTCGCAGCGTGCCTGCACCCGAAGTTCGGTGCGCCGACCCGATCCGCGGTCGGCGGCATCTCCATCCTGCCGTCGGTCAAGAAGCGCGCGGCCATGGGCGCGTCGCTCGACATCCCCGTGCACCACATCAAGGCGATGCTCGTCCGGTCGCACTTCGACGCGATGACGATCAGCGTCCCCGATGCGCCCGCGTCCGACGAGCTCCTGCTCGCGATCGCCGTCTCGGATGGCGGCCGCCCGCACGCTCGCGTCGGCGGTCTCAAGGCCGAGGACGCGGTCGGCGAGGATGGGCTCCACTAGGCCAAAGCCGGCACGGGAGCGCGAATCGATGCGGACCCTGATCTCGAACATCGGCACGGTCGTCACCGGCGACATCGACGCGCCGATCGCCAACGCCGATTCGATCCTCGTGGAGGACGGCCGCATCGCGGCTGTCGGCCGCGGGCTCGAGGCGGGAGACGGGGCGACCGTCATCGATGCGAAGGGCACGACAGCCTTTCCCGGCCTCATCGATTCCCACGCGCACCCCGTGTTCGGCGACTTCACACCGCGCCAGCAGACGACGAGCTTCATCGAGTCGGGCCTGCACGGCGGCGTCACGACCGTGATCTCCGCCGGCGAAGTGCACCTGCCCGGCCGGCCCAAGGACGTCGTGGGACTGAAGGCGCTCGCGATCGTCGCGGCGAAGGCGTGGGGCGCGCTCCGGCCCGCGGGCGTCAAGGTGCACGGCGGCGCGCCGATCCTCGAGCTCGGCCTGGAGGAGCACGACTTCGCGGAGATGGCGGCCGGCGGGGTGAAGCTCGTCGGCGAGATCGGGCTCGGCAGCGTGAAGACAGGCGCACAGGCGGCGCCGATGGTCGCTTGGGCGAAGCAGCACGGCATGACCGTGACGTTCCACACCGGCGGCCCGTCCATCGCCGGCTCCAACCCGATCGCCGCCGACGCGGTCCTCGAAGCCCAGCCGCATATCTGCGGTCACATCAACGGCGGCACGACGCCGATGTCGGACGGCGATATCGCCCGGGTCATCGAGCAGAGCGACATGGCGATCGAGGTCGTCCACTGCGGCAACGGGCGGGCGGCGCTGCACGCCCTGGCGGTGGCGAAGGCCGGCGGCGGTCTCGGCCGGATCGTCATCGGCAACGACGCGCCGTCCGGAACAGGCGTCGTCCCGCTGGGCATCCTGCGGACCATGGCCCACCTCGCCTCGCTCGGCGCGGTCGCGCCGGAGCTGGCCGTCGCGATGGCGACCGGCAACACCGCGCGAGTGCACAAGCTGGACGTCGGCATCATCGCGGCGGGCAGGGCGGCAGACATCGTCCTCGTCGACGCCCCGGTGGGATCGTCGGCGCCGTCGGCGCTCGAGGCACTCGGCGTGGGCGACCTGCCCGGCGTGTCGATGGTGCTCATCGACGGGACGGTCGCGATCGGCCGAAGCCGGAACACGCCGCCGGCGGGTCGCGCTGCGGAGGTCGTTGGCGGCGGCGGTCCCGGCGGGGGAGGGCACTGATGCGCTACGGGCTCCGATTGCCGAGCTACGCCCTGGGCGAGCGCACGGCGGGCCTCCAGGAGATGGGTGACTACCTGCGCCACGCCGAGGATCTCGGCTTCGACAGCGCCATGCTCATCGACCACCTCCTGATCGCGCCGCCGGCGTACCGCGTGGCGTGGCTGGAGCCGGTGTCGCTGCTGTCGGCCCTGGCGGGCGTCACGCGCACGATCCGGCTCGGCACGCTCGTGATCGTGCTCCCGTTCCGAGATCCCGTGGCGTTCGCGAAGGAGTGGGCGACGCTGGACCTCCTGTCGGGCGGCCGGTCCATCCTCGGCGTCGGGGTCGGGTGGAACAAGCAGGAGTTCGAGGCGCTGCGCATCCCGATCAAGGAGCGCGGCCGACGGATGAACGAGATGCTCGAGTCCATCACCGCGTTGTGGGCCGGCGACGACGTGTCGTACGAGGGGCAGTTCTACCGCTTCGAGCACCTCACGATCGAGCCGAAGCCGGTCCAGAAGCCGCATCCGCCGATCTGGATCGGCGGTGGCACGCAGCCGTCCGAGAAGATCTACGGCGAGGGGGTCGACACGATCACGCCCGTCCTGCGACGGATCGCGAAGTACGCCGAGACGTGGGTGCCGCACAGCTCCGCCACGGCCGAGATGGTGACCGGCGATTGGGAGCGGATCCAGGAGTTCATGGTGGAGTTCGGGCGGGACCCGAAGACCATGGGCCGGGTGTATTCGAACTTCGTGCACATCCTCAAGCCGGGGGAGAAGCCCGAGTCGGCGGCGGCCAAGTTCTCGGTCTACTCGGGGATGGACCTGCCGTACTGGCAGGAGTTCTACCTGCTCGGTGAGGCCGAGGCGGTCGCCGAGCGGATCCGCGGCAAGATCGAGGCACTCGGCGGCGTGGACGACCTCATCCTCAACCCGCTCGATTGGGACCCCGCATCGATCGAGATCCTCGCCGAGCGCGTCCTGCCGCTCGTCTCCGCGTAGGGGCCGTGGCCTTCCTTCGACCGGCTCGCCTCGCCGATGCGCTCGGGGCCCTTGCCGACGGCGGGCCGGGCGGGGCGCCCTGGGTCATCGTCGCCGGCGCGACGGACCACTACCCGTCGCGGGTCGGGCGCACGCTGGTTGAGGACGTGCTCGACGTCACCGCGCTCCGGGCGCTTCGCGGCGTCGCCCGCGTGGATGGCGGCTGGCGCATCGGCGCGCTGTGCACGTGGACCGAGCTGGTCGAGGCGGACCTGCACCCGATGTTCGATGGGTTGCGAGCCGCGGCGCTGGCGGTCGGCGGCCTGCAGATCCAGGCTCGCGGAACCATCGCCGGCAACGTCTGCAACGCGTCGCCCGCCGCGGACGGGATGCCGAACCTCCTCGCGCTCGACGCGCAGGTTGAGCTGTCGTCGCGCAGCGCGGCCCGGATCGTGCCGATCGGCATGTTCGTCACGGGCAACCGCCGAACGGTGCGCCGACCCGACGAGCTGGTGACGGGCATCTACGTGCCGGACGCGCTGCCGGGGACCAAGGTCCGCTCGACGTTCCAGAAGCTCGGGTCGCGGGCGTATCTCGTCATCTCCATCGCGATGGTGGCGGCGATCCTCGAGATCGCGGATGGCCGCATCCAACGGGCTCGGATCGCGGTGGGCGCGTGCTCCGAGGTGGCACAACGGCTGCCCGCGCTGGAAGCGGCGCTCACGGGACTGCCTGCGGCGCCGGCGGCAGCGGACGCCGTGCTGCCGGAGCACCTGTCCGGACTGACGCCCATCGACGACGTGCGCGGTTCGGCCGCATACCGCCGCGATGCGGCGGTGGAGCTGGTTCGGCGATCGATCGCGGACGTGGTCGGGTGACCATCGAGACGGGGCCGTCGGCGCGGGTCGAGTTCTGGATCAACGGCCGGTCCGTTCGCGTGTCCGGCATCGAGCCGATGCGCCGCCTGTCAGACGTCCTCCGCGACGACATGGGCCTCACCGGAACGAAGGTGGGCTGCGAGGCGGGCGACTGCGGCGCGTGCACCGTCCGGCTCGACGGGCGCCAGGTCGACGCGTGCCTCGTCCCGATCGCGCAGGTGCAGGGCGCGCGGGTTGCGACCGTTGAGGGCCTCGCGGTCGACGGCGGCCCATCGGACCTCCAGGCAGCGTTCCTGGCCCACGGCGCCGCGCAATGCGGCATCTGCACGCCGGGCATGCTCATGGCCGCTGACGCGCTCCTTGCGGCCAACCCGGACGCGGACGAGCAGGCGATCCGCGACGGGATCGGCGGCGTGCTCTGCCGGTGCACCGGCTACGCCAAGATCGTCGAGGCGATTGCCGCGACCCGTGACGCGCGGCAAGGGCGCGTGGGCGTCGCTGCTGCGCCCAGCCCGGGTGCCGGCGCCGCCGTCGGGAGCCGAATCGCCAAGGTCGATGGGCTGCCCCGCGTGCTCGGCACGGCCCGATTTGGCGCCGATGCGCGGCCCGAGACATGCCTCACCGTCCGGGCGGTTCGATCGCCGCATGCCCGCGCAACCTTCGAGCTCGGCGACCTCGACGCGTTCCGGGCGAGGCATCCGGGCCTTGTCGACGTCTTCTCCGCGCGCGACGTGCCGGGCCAGAACCGCTACGGGATCTACCCGGCCGGCAAGGACCAG
>DATAIB010000256.1:0-7059 GCA_036262855.1 Candidatus Limnocylindrales bacterium | reverse complement strand
GGGCTGATAACCAGCATCGACCAGCGTCTCGAATCCGGCCTGCACGAGCGCGCTCGCGCCCCCGCAAAGCACCGCCTGCTCGCCGAAGAGATCGGTTTCGGTTTCCTCCTTGAAGGTCGTTTCGAGCACGCCCGCCCGCAGCGATCCGAGCGCCCGGGCATAGGCGAGCGTCCGCGCGCGGGCCGTGCCGGTCGCGTCCTGCTCCACTGCGAAGAGGGCGGGCACGCCGCCGCCTGCGGAGTACACCGACCGGAGCAGGTGGCCGGGCCCCTTCGGCGCAACCATCCCCACGTCGATCCCCGCCTCGGGCCGGATGCGCCCGAACCGGATGTTGAACCCGTGGGCGAACATCAGGAGCGTGCCGGGCTTGAGGTTCGGCTCGATGTCCTTGTCGTAGACGGCCTTCTGGGCCGTATCGGGGACCAGGATCATCACGACGTCGGCGTCGCGCACGGCCTCGGCGACGGTGGCGACGCGGAGCTGCGCCTCCTCGGCGAGCGCCCGGCTCTTCGAGCCCTCGGCGAGCCCAACGACGACGTCGACCCCGGAATCGCGCAGGTTCAGCGCGTGCGCGTGACCCTGGCTGCCGTAGCCGATCACCGCGACCATCTGGCCTTCGAGCGCCGCGGGTTCGACGTCGTTGTCGTAGTACATGCGCGCCGTCATCGCTTGACTGCCTCCTCGATGGATCCGGCGCCGCGTGCCATGACCACGGCTCCCGTGCGAACCAGTTCCTTGATTCCGAACGGCCGGACACAGGCGACGAAGTTGTCGACCTCCGACTCCGACCCGCTGACCTCGGCGATGACCGCCTCGGGCGAGACATCGAGCACGCGACCCCGCGTCAGCTCGATCAGCTTGAGCACGTCGGCCCGGGTCGAATCGCCGACACGGACCTTCACCAGCGCGAGCTCGTGCTCGACCGACGGCTCGGCGGTGACGTCCTGGACCTTGAGCACGTCGATCAGCCGGTACAGCTGCTTCGCGGCCTGTTCGACCGCGATGTCGTCGCCGTGGAGGCTGATCGTCATCCGCGACTCGCCCTCGCGATCCGTCCGGCTGACCGCGAGCGAATCGATGTTGAAGTTGCGGGCTCGCATGAGCGACGCCACGCGATTGAGGACACCGGGCTTGTCGGCCACGATGGCCACGAGCCGGTGGAGCCTGGATTGGCCGCCGCCAGGCAGCGCCCGGGCGGGCGGCGCAGTGTGGGCCGGGGCCGCGGGCGCGGCCGACGCGGTGGTCGTGGTCGGGGTCATTCCGGCGTCCCCCACTCCTCGATCAGGTCGGACAGGCCCTTGCCGGCCGGCATCATCGGGAACACATTCTGCTCACCCGCGATCTCGAACCAGATCAGCGCCGGGCCCTTGGTCGCCTGCGCGAAGCGGATCGCCTCGTCGACCTCGGCCGGCGTCGTCGCCTTCGTCGACGGGATGCCATAGGCGTCGGCCAGCTTCAGGTAGTCCGGACCCATCAGGGTCGCGGAGTGGAAGTTCCCGGCGTAGATGATCTCCTGCCACTGCCGGATCATCCCGAGCTTCTTGTTGTCGAACAGCGCGATCTTCACCGGGATCTCGTCCTGGACGAGCGTCATCAGCTCCTGCGAGGTCATCTGGAAGCCACCGTCACCGACGACCGCCCAGACCTCGCGGCCGGTCCCACCGAGCGCCGCGCCCATCGCCGCGGGCACCGCATAGCCCATCGTCCCGAGGCCGCCCGATGACAGGTGCGTGTTCGGGTGACGGAAGCCGGCGTACCTGGCGAGCCACATCTGGTTCTGCCCGACGTCGCCGACGTAGATGCCCTCGTGCTTCGTCAGCTCGCCGATGCGCTGCACGACGTAGTCGGCGGTCAGCCGGCCATCGCGCCACGCACCGGAGCCGTGCCACGAGCTCGCCTCCGATTCGGCCTTCCAGCCGGCGAGCTCGTCGAGGTAGGGCTTGCGCGCGTCCGCGCTGACCGCGTCGACCATCGGGGTCAGCGTCGCGAGCACGCGCTTGGCATCGCCGACGATCGGCACCTCCACCGCGACGTTCTTGCCGATCTCCGCCGGGTCGATGTCGACGTGGACGATGCGCGCATAGGGCGCATACGTTCGAACGTTGCCGGTGACCCGGTCGTCGAACCGCATCCCGACGGCGAACAGCAGATCGGCCGACTGGATCGCGCGGTTCACGTGCTTCCAGCCGTGCATGCCCATGAAGCCGTACGCGAGCGGGTGCGTCTCGTCCAGCGCGCCGATGCCCAGGAGCGTCCAGGCGACCGGCGCGTTGAGCTTCTCGGCGAACGCCAGGAGCTCGGCCTCGGCGCCGGCGTGGAGGACGCCGTGGCCGGCGAGGATCACCGGTCGCTCCGCCGCCATGATCTCGGCGGCTGCGAGCTTGAGCTGCTTGTAGTTGCCGTCCATCGTGGGGCGGAAGCCCGGAAGGCCGGAGACGACCTCCGCCTCGGACGGGTGCCGCGCGTCGGTCTCCTGCTGGAGCGCGTCCTTCGTGATGTCGACGTGGACCGGGCCGGGCCGGCCGGAACGCGCGATGTGGAACGCCTCGGCGATCACCTGCGGCAGCTCGTTGGCGTCGCGCACCAGGTAGTTGTGCTTCGTCATCGGCAGCGTGATGCCGTTGATGTCGATCTCCTGGAACGCGTCCTTGCCGATCAGCGCGGAGGGCACGTTGCCGGTGATCGCGACCATGGGGACGGAGTCGAGCATCGCGGTGCCGATCCCGGTGACCAGGTTCGTCGCGCCCGGGCCGGACGTCCCGACGCACACCCCGACCTTGCCGGTCGCGCGGGCGTACCCGTCGGCGGCGTGGGCGCCGCCCTGCTCGTGACGGACCAGGACGTGCCGCAGCTCGGGATAGTCGCCGAGGATGTCGTACAGCGGCAGGATCACGCCGCCGGGGTAGCTGAACATGACATCGACGCCCTGCCGGATCAGCGCCTCACAGAGGACGTCGGCACCGATGCGCGGGCGGGCCTTCGCGCCGTGCTCCGCAGTCCGGACGGCAGCCGAGGCGGTCCCTTCATGGAGCATCTCGCGCTGAGCCCGCTCGATGGCGGCGGCGTGCTCCGTCCCGTCCGCGGGCATGTGGCTGCGGCGCTGCCGCTCGCCCTTGGTCAGCGTCACGATCGCCCGCCTTTCGAACTGTCCGGTTCGGTTCCCACACTGCCTCCAGAAACGTCGAAACCCCCGCCTCTCGGCGGGGGTCCCGTTGGTCTTCGGTGTCGGTGATCGCTAGCTGCGATCGCGTCCCCGCGTCCCTCGGTGGTCCCGCCCGCCGGTAATGAGGAGCACGAGGCTCTCAAGCCCGACCAGGAGCGAGCGAAGAAGGGAGAGAAGGGGTACCTCGGCGTTGTCAACGGGAAGCTGCACGCGGCGACCGTCGGACGTCACGGCGACGACGACGGGGCGGCGATCGGCTGCGTTGAAGGGCGCCATTGGTCCGCGCAGTCTACGGGCGCGGTCGTTGAAAGCGCAACCGGTACGGTTCGGTGCCAACGCGGGCAATGCGTCCTGCCATCAGGCGGGGCCCGGTGCGGCTGGGCCGGCGCGTCTCGCGCGGCCGCGAGACCGATACCAGGCGAGGTACTCGAGCAGCTCGTCGCGCTCGTCCTCGGTGATGTCGGCGAACAGCGCGGCGCCGATGCTGTCCGAGGGCGGCGCCTCGTCCTCGCCCGGGACCGGGTAGCCGCTCAGGCGCATCAGCTCGGCATAGGGCACCGCCAGGGCCTCGCTCAGCTGGTGCAGGACGGGCGGCGACGGCTTCTTCACCGCGTCGTTCTCCAGCTTGCTGAGGTACGCGGCGGAGATCCCGGCCGTACGCGCGACCTGGGTCGCGGAAAGCGCGCGCACCTGCCGGCTGCGCTTGAGGAACCGTCCGATCGCTGGCGCCAAGAGCTCATTCTCCACAGTTGCAATGCCTAACTACTGTTGACAATAGCAGCCCGACCTGCTCTACTGCAAGTGACAGCAGTGGCCGGAGCACAAGCCGGCGGAGGTCAATTCGACCGCCGCTTCCCCGGATGCCTGATTTGGCACCCCGGAGGAACCCACGACCTTGGCCCGAGCCGTTCGCGCAGCGACCCTGCTGCGCACCCAGACCGCCGACCTGCGCGGTCACACGATCGATGCGTTCCGCACGATTGCCCTGCTCCTCGTCGCCGTGCTGGCGATCCTCGTGCTGCTTCCCGCAGCCCTTGCGGCACAGGTCGCCTTCGCAGGCTGAGCCTCCCGCCGCTCGCACACCCAACTGGAGACCAGATGACCCTCGAACACACCGAACGAACCCTCACCACCGCCACTCCGGCGCCGGCCATCACGCCGGACCTGCCGGCATCGACGGGGGTGGAGTCAACCGTCCGCACCGAACGGACGACGATGACCCCTGGCCGGCCCGAGCTCGGCCGCCGGATCACCGTCCTCATCTTCGGGCTGATCCAGCTCCTGATCGGGCTCCGGATCGTCCTGCTCGTGCTCGACGCCCGCGAGGGCAACGGCCTCGTGTCAGCGATCCTCAACCTGAGCCAGCTCTTCGTCGCCCCCTTCGAAGGCATCCTGCGCAGCGATGCCATGCACGCCGGTGGGTCGACCTTGGACTTCGCCGCGGTCGTGGCGATCATCGGCTGGACCGTCCTCGAGTTCGTGGTGATCAAGGCCCTCGCGGTCTTCCGTCGCGAGACCGTCTAACCACCCGCATCCGCGCGGCAACCTGCTTCGAAAGGAACGTCAAGCCATGGGTTTCATCGCCTGGATCGTGGTCGGCGCCATCGCCGGCTTCATCGCCTCTCGCCTCATGAACGCCAAGGAAGGGCTGCTGATGATGGTCGGCCTCGGGATCGTGGGCGGCCTCGTCGGCGGCTGGCTCGCGGCCAACGTGTTCAAGATGGGCACCGTCGACGGCATCAACATCGAGACGATCTTCATCGCGACACTCGGGGCGATCCTCGTCATCTTCGTCGCCAACCTGCTCACCGGCCGCGGCAAGCTCGGCATGCGCGGGAGCTGACCCTCGGCCCGGGCGCGCCGCGGCGCGCCGACAATCCGGGCGCGCCGACAATCCGGGGGCGCCGAACACCGCCGGACCGACCCCGTCGTGGGGCACGGTCCGGCGCTGTGATTCGCGGCGTACCCTCGGCGGCATGACGTACTCGATCGTGGCGCTCGATCCGGCGACCGGTGACCTCGGCGTCGCCGTCCAGTCCAAGTTCCTTGCCGTGGGCGCGGTGGTGCCGTGGGTCAGGGCCGGCGTGGGCGCGATTGCCACGCAGTCCTTCGCGAACGTCCGCTACGGCCCGGACGGGCTGGCGCTGCTCGCCGGCGGTGCGCATGCGCAGGAGGCGCTGGACAGCCTCGTCGCGAGCGACCCGCTGCGATCCCAGCGGCAGGCAGGGATCGTGGATGCATCCGGACGGTCCGCATCGCACACCGGCGACGAGTGCTTCGCCTGGGCGGGTGGTCGGGTGGGTCCCGGCTTCGCGGCGCAGGGCAACATCCTGGCCGGACCCGCGGTGGTCGACGGCCTCGTGGACACCCTGCTCGCCGGGGGACGCCCGTTCCCAGAGCTGCTGGTCGCGTGCCTTGCCGCGGCGGATGCAGCCGGGGGCGACCGCCGCGGACGCGAAGGTGCCGCCCTGTACATCGCCCGCGAGGGCGCGGGCTATGGCGGCGGCAACGACCGCTGGGTCGACCTGCGGGTCGATCACTCGGACGATCCGATCGGCGACCTCGGCCGGCTCGTGGAGCTGCAGCGCCTGTACCTCGACCGCCCCACCGCGGATGAGCTGCTGCCGATCACGGACGCCCTCGGGCGAGAGCTGCGCCAGCTGATGCAGGCGATCGGGGCGGAGCCCGGCGGCCGGTTCGGTGGCGTCTTCCAGCCGATGTGGCAGCACGACGGGCTGCCGGGTCCCGCGGCGGGCCTCCCGGCGCCGGGCTCCCCCTCGGACGATGGCGAGGCGGAGCGCCCGATGACCGGGACGCCGCGCGAGCTGCCAGAGGGCTGGACGATGGCGTGGCACGACGCGCTCGACGACTGGATGGGCGTGGCGAACCTCGAGGAGCGTCTCGCCGCGCCAGGCTGGATCGATCCGCGCGTCCTCGAGGTGCTCCGCGGAGCCGCAGCGAACCGCTAGCGGACACTGACCCCATGCGCATCCTGGTCGTCGAGGATGAGGCCGCCATCGCCAGCGCCGTGAAGAGCGTCCTCGTCGCGGACGGCCACGCGGTCGACATCGAGGCGGACGGTTCGCAGGTCCTCGAGTGGGCCGCGGCGTACACCTACGACCTGGTGATCCTCGACGTGATCCTGCCGGGCATGGACGGCTTCGCGGTGTGCGCCGAGTTGCGGAAAGCGAGCTTCCCCGGCGCCATCCTGATGCTGACCGCGCTCGACGACGTCCAGGACCGAATCACCGGCCTGGACCTGGGCGCGGATGACTACCTGGCCAAGCCGTTCAGCATGGACGAGCTGCGCGCCCGCGTTCGCGCGCTCGGTCGGCGGCGGCTCGAGGACCGCTCGCCGCGGATCGAGGTCGACGACCTCGTGCTTGATCCCGCCACGCTGGACGTCTGGCGCGCCGGGGCCAGGATCCGGCTCACCGGTCGCGAATTCGCGCTGCTCGCGCTGCTGGCCCGCCACCCCGGCCAGGTGTTCACCCGGGACCGGCTGATCGATGCCCTCTGGGACGCCGACTTCGCCGCCGAATCGAACATCGTCGAGGTGTACATCCGAAGCCTCCGCCGCAAGGTCGACGACGGCCGGCGCGACGGCATCATCCAGACGGTTCGCGGCGCGGGGTACCGGCTTCGCGACGGAAGCGGCGCCTGATGTTCCGCCGCGCGCGGGTTCGCTTGACGATCCTGGACATCGGGCTGATGGCCGTCGCCCTCGGCCTCTTCAGCCTCGTCTTCTATGGCGGCTTCGCGACGGTCCTCGTGCCGACGTTCGACGTCGACCCGGACCTCAGCCGCGAAGAGGTCGCCGAAGCCGCGTATCGGGCCACGCTCCAGCAAGTGGGCCTTGCCCTGGTGATTGCGGACATCATCGTGGTCGCGCTCGT
>DATAIB010000255.1:0-3984 GCA_036262855.1 Candidatus Limnocylindrales bacterium | reverse complement strand
GCCGCCTGGTCCACCTCGGGCCAGCGGGCCGTATGGATCGAGGACCACGCCTCGCCCCGCGCGGCGAGGCGTCGCGACCACAGCTCCTCGGTCACGTGCGGCGCCGCTGGCGCGAGCATCAGCAGCAGCAGCTGAATCGCCTCGTCCCACTCAGGGCCGCCCGCGACGGACGAGCCGCGGTAGCGGAACAGCGTGTTCGCCAGCTCCATCAGCTTGGCGACCATCGTGTTGAAGTGGAACGCCTCGTAGTCGGCCGTGACGTCGCGCAGCGTCCTGTGCGCGGCGGCTCGGATCGCCGCTCGCGCGGCCTCCTGGGACTGGCCATCGGGCAGCGTCCCCGCCGCCGGATCGCCCGGCTCCCGGTACGTCGGATCCATGGCCAGCGCCCACACACGCTGGATGAACCGATGGACACCGCCCATCCCGGTCGGGCTCCACGGCCCGCCCTGGTCCCACGGGCCCATGAACATCAGGAACAGCCGGACGGTGTCCGCGCCGTACTTCGTGACCAGCTCATCGGGGTCCTGGACGTTGCCGCGCGACTTCGACATCCGCTCGCCGTCCATGCCCAGGATCTGGCCCTGGTTGAACACGCGCCGCCACGGCTCGTTCTGCTGGGTCATCCCCAGGTCGCGCAGCATCTTCGTGAACTCGCGGGCGTACAGCAGGTGCATGACCGCGTGCTCGGCGCCGCCCGTGTACTGCGCAACCGGCGTCCAGCCCTCCATCAGGTCGAGATCGATCGGGCCGTCCTGCTTCTTCGGCGCCAGGTATCGATACCAGTACCAGCTGGAATCCATGAACGTGTCCATCGTGTCCGTCTCGCGCTTGGACGGCTCGCCGCAGATCGGGCAGGGCACGTTCAGGAACTTCTCGTCTCGGGTCAGCGGGTTCACCCCGGAGCCCTCGTAGTCGACCTCGTCCGGCAGTCGAACGGGCAGGTCCGATTCCGGGACCGGCACGGCGCCGTGCGTCGGGCAGTAGATGATCGGGATCGGCGTGCCCCAGTAGCGCTGGCGTGAGATCAGCCAGTCGCGCAGCCGGTAGGTCACCGCGGCCTTGCCCTTGCCCTGGGCCTCCAGCATGGCGACGATCCGCCGCCCGCCCTCGTCCGCGGTGAGGCCGGAATACTCGCCGCTGTTCACCAGCCGCTCGTCGTCCGAGTGGGCGCTGTAGGCGCCGCCATCGACCGCGGCTGCCTCGTCGCCGGGCGCCGCCACGACCCGCCGGATCGGCAGGTTGAACTGCCTCGCGAACGCGTAGTCGCGCTCGTCGTGTGCGGGCACGGCCATGATCGCGCCGGTGCCGTAGCCGCCCAGGACGTAGTCCGCGACGAAGATCGGGATGCGCTCGCCGTTGACCGGGTTGATGGCGTCCGCGCCGATGGACACGCCGGTCTTCTCGCGGTCGGTCGACAGGCGTTCGATCTCGGTCTGGGCCTGCGCCTTCGCGATGTACGCCTCGACCTGTGCCTGCTTCTCGGGCGCGGTGAGCGAACCGACGAGCGGATGCTCCGGCGCGATGACCATGAACGTTGCCCCGAACAGCGTGTCCGGGCGCGTCGTGAAGACGCGCAGCGGCTCGCCGCCGGCGTGGCTCGCCGATGGCGCCGTCTCGAACACGATCTCCGCGCCGACCGAGCGGCCGATCCAGTTCGTCTGCTGGATCCTGATCGGGTCGGGGAACTGGATCTCGCTGAAGTCCAGCAGCTCGTCGGCGTACTTCGTGACGCGCAGGTACCACTGCTCCAGGTCGCGCTTCTCGACCTTGGCGCCGCAGCGCCAGCAGCGCCGCTCGACGCCCTCGACCTGCTCCCGTGCCAGCGTCCCGTCGTTCGGGCACCAGTCGACCGGCGACTTCTGGCGATACGCCAGGCCCGCCTTCAGGAACTGCAGGAAGAACCACTGGTTCCACTTGTAGTACTCGGGATCGGCGGTCACGACCTCGCTGTCCCAGTCGAAGGTCGCGCCCATGCTCCGCAGCTGGCGGCGCATGTTCTCGATGTTCCTCATGGTCCAGTCGCGCGGGTTGATCTTGTTCTTGATCGCCGCGTTCTCGGCCGGCAGGCCGAAGGCATCGAACCCGATCGGCAGGAACACGTTCTCGCCGTGCATCCGGTGGAACCGCGCAATCGCATCGGTCGGGGTCTTGATGTACCAGTGGCCGATGTGCAGGTCGCCCGACGGGTACGGGTACATCGTCAGCAGGTAGTAGGCCTTGCGCGTGTCGTCCAGCTTGGTCTTGTAGAGGCCGAGCTCGTCCCATCTCTGCTGCCACTTGGGTTCCGTGGCCAGGTGGTCGTAGCGTTCGACCCGATCGGGTCGGTCCGCCCGATCCGGCCGGTCGCTGCGCGTGGGCTTCGTGGCGTCGGCGGTCACGTCAGGGTCTCCTGTCGATGTTCGCTGCAAGTGTGAAGGGTGTGGCCGCGAGCGTGCGCCCGGTCGTCGGCCAATCAAAAACCCCTCGTCGGTCGACAAGGGGTCGTCACGGGCAGCCAGCGCACGATGGTGCGCCCGGCTACCCGGTGGTAAGCGCGAGGTTCGTGTTCGCGTTCGAGTTCGAGATTCGTACCCGGCTCATGGTCCGCGCATCCTAGGTGCTGGCCGCCGTCGCGACAAGCCCAATGCCTCGGCTCTGCCTCGCGCGCGGCGCGCCCGCGACAGCCGGCTCTCGCGCGACCCTGGCCTTCGTATGCCCCAAATCGGCCGCATCGTTCGGCATCCCCGACGCCATGACCGTCGGCTGCATACGAGCGGATCACCTGGCTTTCGTATGACGCCGACGGTCATCGCCCGAGCAGGGTTGCCGACACCGCCCGAAATCGGTCATACGAACGAACGGCGCGCCTTGCCGGCCGGTCGGCACTGCGGGGCGAGCGCCACGGCCGGGAATCGAACGGCCCCTCGGGTGGGGGGCCGGTGCCGGATCAGATGAGTGGTGGAGCTAAGGGGATTCGAACCCCTGACCTTCTGAATGCCATTCAGACGCTCTCCCAGCTGAGCTATAGCCCCACGGCCTGCGCATTCTAGCCGGAAGGCCGGGCGTGGCCGCCGCGCACCGCTCCTTGGTTGGCCCGAACGGCCGGCGCCCGAAGCCCATGTATCCTGCACCACGGGTCGCCGGGAAACGATCCACGCATGTGATCGGGGGACAGGGAACCAGCATGTCGCTGCTCGAACGGCAGCTGAAGGCACAACAGGCCGAGCGCGAGCGGGCGGAGCCACCTCCGCCGCCGCAGCCCCAGCCTGACGACGCGCCGCCCGGCACCTTCGTGCCCGCGCTCATCGAGCCTGCGGAGCAGGTCGCGAAGCCCGCCCGGGATCGCAACTCCGCGCGCGAGGAGATGCTCCACGACATCCGCGTGCGGATGCAGAGCGAGGTCATCAACGCGTTCGACACGCTCCTCGACGGCACGAACACCGACACCCGGACGAAGATCGAAGGCATCGTCGACCGCGTCATCGAGGGCAACCACTTCGCGGTCACCCGTGACGAGCGGCTGCGGCTCGTCGACGACATGGTCCACGAGGTCACGGGCTTCGGGCCGCTGGAGCCGCTCCTCAACGACCCGACGATCACCGAGGTGATGGTCAACGGGGTCGACCACATCTACATCGAGCGCGCCGGCAAGATCACCCGCGTCGAGTCGTACTTCCTGAACGAGGAGCACGTCCTCCGGATCATCGACCGGATCATCACCCCGCTCGGTCGACGCCTCGACGAGACGAGCCCGCGTGTGGACGCCCGCCTGCCCGATGGCTCGCGCGTGAACTGCATCATCGCGCCCCTCTCGCTGATCGGGCCGGTGATCACGGTCCGCAAGTTCTCCAAGACCCCGTACACGGTCCAGAACCTGATCAACTTCGGGACCGCGACGCCGGAGATGTTCCAGTTCCTCAACGCCTGCATCGAGGCGCGGCTCAACGTCTTCGTCAGCGGCGGCACGGGCTCCGGCAAGACGACCTTCCTGAACGTGCTGTCGTC
>DATAIB010000254.1:0-14792 GCA_036262855.1 Candidatus Limnocylindrales bacterium | reverse complement strand
TACCGCGGCAACGAGGCGGCGGCGAAGGAGACGGCGGCCTCGATCGAGGCGCTCGGGCGGCGCGCGCTCCCCGTCCAGGCAGACGTGTCCGACCCGGCCGCGGCGGATTCGCTCGTCAAGGCCGCGCTCGAGGCGTTCGGCAAGATCGACATCCTCGTCAACAACGCCGGTGTCACGCGCGACGACCTGATCATGCGGATGTCGCTCGACGACTGGCGCACCGTCCTCGAGACGAACCTCTTCGGCGCCTTCTACGTGATCAAGGCGGTCACGCGGCCGATGCTCAAGGCCAAGGGCGGCCGGATCATCAACATCACGTCCGTCTCGGGCCAGGCCGGGCAGATCGGCCAGGCGAACTACTCCGCGGCGAAGGCCGGGCTGATCGGGCTCACGAAGGCGACGGCCCGCGAGCTGGCGTCACGCGGGATCACGTCGAACGCTGTCGCGCCCGGCTTCGTGCTCACCGAGCTCACGCAGGACCTTCCCGAGAACCTCATGAAGCAGCTGACCGACGCCACGCCGCTCGGTCGGTTCGGTACCACCGAGGAGATCGCGTCAGCGGTGGCCTTTCTCGCCAGCGACGAGGCCGCGTTCATCACCGGCCAGATCCTCGGCGTCGACGGCGGCCTCGTGATGCAGTAGCCGCGCCGAACCAAACCGAAGCGGTGCGCGGGCGCCACACCCGCGACGTTCCCGTTCGGTCGCGCTCGACATCGATCGGGCGGAACCGCCATCCTTTGATCCCGACGTGACTTCCGCTCCGCCGAACCCGCAGCCGAGCTCCTCGCCGCCCGGCAATGCCGGGAACGGCGACCCCTCGATCCGTCGGACGTGGTGGCTCCTTGCCGGCACCTTCTTCGCGCTGGCGCTCATCAACGGGATCCGCCTCGTCTCCGAGAAGAAGCCGGCCGACTGGCTGACGATCACCCTGATCGTGGTTGCCGCGGTTGCGGCGATCGCGCATCGGAACGCAGTCGCGGGGTTGGAGGCACGGGGCCGCGGCGAGGCCGAGAGCTTCGCCCGGATCATCCGCGGGCTCGCGAACTCGGTCTCGGCCGACGCGATCGTCGAGGCCATCCTCGAAGACCTCATCGACGCCACTGGTGCGGATCACGTCGCGATCGTCCGCCGTCGGCAGGACGGGGTCGCGCTCGATGCAACGCTCGTCTCACGGCGGGCAGGCGTCCCGACGACGACCACGGTGCTGCCGCTCTCCGTGCTCGACCTGCCGCCCGGCGAGGATCGAGCGCCCGTGGCAGTCGCGATGGCCGAGCCGGTGCCCGCGCTCGCCGCGGCGTCACCCGGGGATGGCGCCACCTCGTCGCAGCGCCCCGACGACCTCGCGACCCAGGAACCGAGATTGCCCTCGCTGCCCACCGTTGCGCGACGCGCATCCGATCCCGGCGGCAGTCACACGCTGCTGCGGCGCGCGGCGGCGGAGTCGCTCGCGCTCCTCAAGGACATCGGTCTTCCCACGCCGGACCTGTTCGGCGCGCGCGGCAACGCGAAGATCTCGGAGGTCCTTGCTCGAGGCGACGAGGCGCAGGTTGCGGAGCGAGTCGCGGACCGCGTCCGTGCGGTGTTCGGGCTGTCACACACGCTCACCGCTCCGCTGCGCGCCGACGGGGCCGTGATCGGCGCGATCGTGCTGTCGCGACGCGATCGCGAGGCATGGCCGCAGAGCGCGCGCCGCCTGGTCCGCGGTGCCGCGAACGAGACCGCCGCCGCGCTCCAGCGTGCCTCCTCGCAGCGCGAGGTCGCTGCATCTGCTTCCACCGACCCGCTCACCGGCCTCCCGAACCGCCGCTATTTCGAAGAGTTCTCGTCGCTGCTGGCGCAGCGGCGCCGGGCCGGCGACGCGGTGGGCGTGCTCATGATCGACATCGACAAGTTCAAGGTGCTCAACGACACCTACGGCCACCCGATCGGCGACCAGGTGCTCAAGGCAGTCGCGAGCGCGATCACGACCACCGTCCGAGACCAGGACATTCCGGCGCGCATCGGCGGCGAGGAGTTCGCGGTCCTTCTGCGGAACGCGGTGCCCGCCGTTGCGCTCGAGGTGGGGGAGCGCGTCCGCGCCGCCGTCCGCGAGCTGGACCTGCGGTTCATCGGCGTGCCGGGCGTGTCGGTCTCCGTGGGCGTCGCCCATGCCGAGTCCGGGGACGAGCCGATCGACGCCTTGATCGAGCGCGCCGACAAGGCCCTCCTCCGCGCCAAGCGCGCCGGCCGCGACCGCGTGATCGCGGGCTGAGACGTGCCGCCGGCTCACGCGCCTCGGCTGACGTGCCCGGCTGCGCGGCCCCAGATGCCGCGTCTCTCCGGCTGACCTGCCGCCGGCTGACCCGCGTCCGCTGACCCGTCCCCGGCCGGGTTTTCGCGTAACGGTCATCCCCGGACCGTTAACCAAGGAATCAGCATGAATCGACGGCTCCGACGGCGGATCCGGGCAGCGTCCACGTTCGGATGCTTCCCGTTCGATGGCATCGACGCGGGAAATCCGCACGTAGCGGTCCTCCCGTGAGAGATACGTGAAAAGGTTCGGATCGCGCCGGCTCTTACCATCGAGTCGTGAGCGACGAGCGCGAGAACCTCCTCGCCGATGAGGAGGAGCAGGCCGAGGCGGGCGACATCGATGTCGGCGGCGCTGACCTCTCGGTCGAGGGCACGAGCGGCGCCGAGCCGGGCAGCGGGCCGAGCGCCGCGTCGGGCGCCGAGGTGCCGCTGCTGACCAACGGACAGCTCGCGAACACGATCCACGAGATCGGCGACCTGCTCGAGGTCAAGGGCGAGCTGGGCTTCAAGACCACCGCGTACCACCGCGCCGCGGACGCGGTTGGGCGGCATCCCACCGAGGTCGCCCAGGCGTACCGCGACGGAACCCCGCCCGAGATCCCCGGCGTTGGCAAGTCCATCGCTGCGCAGCTCGAAGAGCTCGCGCTCACCGGCCGCTCGTCCTACCGCGACAAGCTGCTCGCCGAGTTCCCGACCACCCTCCTGGAGATGCTCCGGCTGCCCGGCGTCGGGCCGAAGACCGTTCGACTGATCTACCAGGAGCTCGGCGTCAAGACGGTCGACGAGCTGAAGGTCGCCGCTGAGACCCACCGGATCCGCACGCTCCGCGGCCTCAGCGCCAAGACGGAGCTGCTGATCCTCGACGGCATCGAGAAGCTGGATCGGCGCGACCGGCGGATGTTGCTGGGCCAGGCCAAGGTGCTCGTCGACGAGCTGGTCAGGCTGCTCACCCCGGCGCTCGGCGTGGGGAGCATCACCCCGGCCGGCTCGTATCGGCGCCGCCGCGAGACCATCGGAGACCTGGACCTCCTGGCGGAGACGGATGATCCCGACGGCGTCATCGACACGTTCGCGCAGCTGCCGTCGGTTGAGCGGATCATCGGCCAGGGCGGGCACAAGGCAGCGGTGCGGCTCGGGGGTCGCGGGCCCCAGGTCGACCTGATGGTCATGCGCCCGGAGCAGGCCGGCACGCACCTCATCCACTTCACGGGCAGCAAGGAGCACAACGTCCGCCTGCGTGAGATGGCCCGCGACCTGGGCTGGAGCCTGTCCGAGTACGGGTACGCGCGGCTGGACGACGACGGCCAGATCATCACCGACGTCGCGAAGGGCGGTGACCTCCGGACCTTCGCCACCGAGGCGGAGGCCTACGCGTTCCTCGGGCTGCCGTTCATCCCGCCGGAGCTGCGCGAGGACCGCGGCGAGATCGAGGCGGCGCTCGCGGGCACCCTCCCCACGCTCATCGAGGAGGCGGATCTCAAGGGCGACCTCCACTCGCATACGGACTGGTCCGATGGCCGCCAGCCGATGGAGGTCATGGCGGAGTTCGCGCGCCGCCGCGGGCACGAATACCAGGTCCTCACCGATCACTCCGTGTCGCTCGTGGTCGCGAGCGGCCTCTCGCCGGAGCGGGTGCTCCAGGAGCGGGCAGCGATCCGTGCCTTGAACGCTCGCTTCGAGGCGGAGGAGGCGGCCGGAACCGCGCCGCCCGAGGCGTCCACGAACGGCTTCCGGCTCCTCCACGGCTGCGAGCTCGAGATCAACCCGGACGGCTCGCTCGACTACGGCGACGAGCTGCTCTCGACCTTCGACCTCGTCGTCGCGTCCCTCCACGTCGCCCGACGCCAGTCGCGCGCCGAGCTGACCCAGCGAACCCTGAACGCGATCGAGAACCCGCATGTCGACGTGATCGCGCACCCGTCGGGCCGGAAGATCGACATGCGCGACGACCTCGACCTCGACTGGGACACGGTCTATCGCGCCGCGGCCCGAACCGGCACGGTGCTCGAGATGAACGGGTCGCCGCCGCGGCTCGACCTGTCGGTCGAGCGCGCGCGAAGGGCGCTCGAGTTCGGCTGCATCCTGTCGATCGACTCGGATGCGCACACGACCTCCGAGTTCGACCACCTCGCCTGGGGCATCTCGCAGGCCCGGCGGGCGTGGGTGACGCCGGACCGAGTGCTGAACACCCGCTCCCGTGTCCAGCTCATGGCCTGGCTCGCGACGCCGAAGCCGCGCGGGCCGCTGCCGCCACTGGGGTAGGGCGTGCCCCGCGTACCATCCCGGCCGTGAGGGCGGGCACGGGATGACGGCGAAGGCATGACGGCGGAGCAGCGCGCGGATCAGCGCGCATTGCGTGGCGAGGCGGGCGCGCGCGACCTCGCGATCACGGTCGGGCTCGTCGTGGCGCTCTCACGCGCCGTGCCGGACACCTTCGTCTGGCCGATCGCGCTCGTGCTCCTGGCCGGCGTCGTCCTCGGGGCGCTCCAGATCGTGGCCGAGGCCTCGCCGAGTGCCGCCAGCGCGGGCGTCCCGGTCGAGTCGCTGATCCTCCCGGGCGCTGCGGCGCTCGCCGCCCTCGGCGCGATCCGCCTGGTTCCGATCGGGCTTGCCATCGCGCCGGCGATCGTCCTCGCGGGCGGGCTCGTCGGGCTGGCGATGGTCACCGAGCTGCGGATCGCCCGGTCGAGCGGGCCACCATCGTCCGCGGATCGGACTGCCGTGCTCATCGAGATCCTCGTGATCGGCTTCCTCGGCTTCGCCGGCGTCGCGTCGCTCGTTCCGGGTGGCCTGCCGGTCCCGGGCCAGGGTGGGGGAGCGATCGGGCAGGACGGCATCGCCGTGCTGGCGCAGGCTGGCGGCGACGCAATCATCGGCTTCCTCCTCGCCTATCGGGTCGCGGCGCTGCGCTCGTCGAACCTCCGGGACGTCGCGTGGTTCGGACTCTCCGGCGCCGCCGTCGTCGCCATCGCCGCCGTTGCGCTGCGATCGATCGAGATCCCGCGCATCCTCGGGCCGGCGCTGCTCGTCCTCGTGTTCTTCCTGTGGGACGCGATCCACAGCGGCGGCGGCAGCGTTCGGCGTCGGGCGCCGCTTCGCGTCTGGGAGACGCTGGCGCTGGTCGTCCTCGCCATCATCGTCATCGGCTGGAGTGCCGGCATTCGCGGTTGACGGCATCTACCGGCATACTTACCGGCCGCAAGACGTGTGCCGTGCCCGGCTGCCCTGAACACCGACCTTCCGAAAGGACCCCACGACCGTGACGTATTCCGAGACCGACCCGAACGCGAGCCCCGCTGCCGCGACGCGCGTCAAGCGCCAGCTGGCCGAGCAGGCCATCGCGAGCGCCGCCGCAGGCAAGTGGTCGGAAGCGGCCGACATCAACCGGAAGCTGCTCGAGCTCGCGCCGGAGGCGGAGGCCGAGAACCGGCTCGCCAAGGCGCTCTGGGAGCTCGGTGAGCTCGGCTCGGCGCGCGAGCACTACCAGGCGGCCCTCGCGCTCGATCCGACGAACCGCATCGCGGAGCGCAACATCGATCGCCTGCGCACGCTCCTCGTCGCGGCCGGCGAGAAGACGGTGCCGGCGCAGGACGGCTCGAAGGCCCCCGTTCGGATCTTCGTCGAGGAGACCGGCAAGACGGGCTTCGCCCACCTGCTCGACCTGCCCGACGCCAAGAAGCTGGCGCAGGTGAACCCGGGCGACACGGTGGAGCTGACGCCCGAGGGCAACCGGCTCATCGCGACCTCGAACGGGATCCGGATCGGCATCGTCGAGCCGCGCGTCGCCGCCCGCCTGCTCAAGCTCATCGCGGACGGCAACAAGTACCTCGCCGGCGTGACCTCGCTCGGCGCCCAGGATGTGCGGATCATCATCCGCGAGATCTACCAGGACCCCCAGAACTACGGGAAGGTGAGCTTCCCGACCGCCGCGAAGTCGACCGACCTCCGCCCGTACACGAAGGGGACGCTCTTGCGCGAGGACGAGGAGATCGAGGAGGACCTCGAGGACGACGTCGAGGACGAGGAGATCACCGAGATCGACCGGGTCCTGCCGCCCGAAGACACGACTGATGAGGCCTACACCGAAGAGGCCGACGAGACCGACGAGCCCTAGGCCGCGCATCGGGCCCGTCTGCGGCGTCCTCGGCTGCGCGGGCCTCGGCGTCCAGTCGCGGTAACTGACCCGCGAGCGACCACGGGCGCTCGCGCCGTGGCCGCATAATCCGGCGCGATGGTGGGGCGGCTGCTCGTTTCGCGTGCCGAGCCCGGGTTCACGCTGCCCGCATTCGAGCGGCTGGCGCCGCCACCGGCGCGCGAGCTCCTGGACGCGCGCATCGATGCCGCCTCCGAGCCCGGTGACGTCGTCGCCGACCTGTTCGGGCGTGGCGGCTGGGTCGCGCGCGCGGCAATCGATCGAAATCGACGCGGGTTCTCGCTCGAATCGAGCCCGCTGACGCGGCTCCTGGCCGAGGTCGTCCTCCGGCCGCCCGACCTGCGCCATCTCGACGCGGCGTTCTCGGCGCTCAGCGCGTCGCCACAGGGCGAGACGAGCCTCCGCCTCTTCATCACGGACCTCTTCGCGACGAAGTGCCGGACGTGCGGCCGAAACATCGCGGCGGACGAGCTCGAATGGCGCGCGATGGACCGGCTGGATGGCGGCTCGGCCGCCGCTTCCGAGCTCGAGAAGGTCCACTACCGATGCCCGCTGTGCCGGGACCAGCAGGGCCGCAACGAGCACCAGGCGGTCGAGCCCACCGATGCCGATCGCGCTCGGGCAACGCGAGAGGTCGGCGCCGACGAGGTTCGACGCCGGTTGCGCGACCGCTTCCCGGTGCCCGAGGGCGCGGACCAGCTGGTCGACTCGATCCTCGCGCTCCATACCGATCGCCAGCTGGTGGGGCTCGCGGCGATCCTCGGTCGCATCGAGGGCGATCTCCGCGCGGCGCCGGTCGAGTCGGCGCTCCGGCTCGCGTTCCTGCACGCGGTGCTGCCCGCAAGCCGGCTCGGCCTTGCCGGCCCTCGGATCCCGGCGCTGCGCCTCGCCGGCGGAACGGTCAAGTCCACGCCCGCCGCGCAGTGGCGCGAGCGCAACCCGTGGATCGCGTTCGAGGACGGCTTCCGGCAGGTGCGCGGATTCGTGCAGCGGCTGGAGAGCAACGCGCTGGGTCCGCTGGAGGCGCGGCTCACGACAGACCTGCGCAGCCTCGTCGAGGGCACCGGCAACACGGTGCTGCGAGTGATGACCCCGGGCGCGCTCGCGACGCTCGCGCGCGAGACCACGCCACCGATCCGCCTGGTCCTCGGCCAGCCGCCGGCGCGCTTCAGCCAGGAGCGGCTCGGGGCGGCGTACCACGGGACGTGCTGGGCGCTCGGCCGGGAGGCGGCCTCGCTGCTCCCGCTCGAGCCGCTCCTCGGATCCGCCGTGCGGGCGCCGTGGTCATGGCAGGCTGCGGCCATCCGGCGCGCCCTGGAAGCCGCCGCGCCCCATCTCGCGCGCGATGCCCGCGTCGTGCTGCTCCTCGAGCACGGAGGGCCGGAGGCGCTCGCCGCCGCCGTCCTCGGTGGTGCCGGGGCGGGCTACCGGATCCTGGAGGCGCGGCTCACCGATCCGGATGACGAGATCGGCGGGGTGGTGGAGCTTTCGCCGCCGGGCGCGGCGCTGCCGCCACCTGCGCGCAACCGGGGCAACCAGCCGCTGGAGCTGGCGAGCGGCGGACGCGGCGACCCGGACATGGTCCCCGGCCCCGGCATGTTCGCCCCACCCGAGCGCATCGAGGCGCGACCCTTCTCGCCCCGGGAGGCGGCGCAGACCGTGCTCGACACGGCGATCGAGGTGCTCCGCGCCCGGGGCGAGCCCGCGAGCTACGAGCGGCTGCTCGGCGAGATCCTGGTCGGGCTCGATCGGTCCGGCCAGCTCCGCCGGCTCATCGCGACCGAAGGCCCGCCCGTTGCCGATCACGAGTCGCCGATGCCGGCGATCGAGGGCGAGCGAACCGCCGGGTCCCCGGCAAGTGGAGCGGCCGCCGTTGGATCCGACGCCGTCACGCGCCCGGCCCGCGTCCGCACGTTCTCGTCGCCGGCACCGTCGCGCGACCCGGTCGACCGCCTGCTCGCCCTCGTCAACGAGGAGCTCAACCGGGCGAACCAGCACCGCGTCGTCGAGATCGAGCCGGGTCGCTGGTGGCTGGGTGATCGACAAGACCGCGACCAGGCCGCGATCCCACTCGCGGATCGCGTGGAGTGGGCCGTGTACAGCCTGCTGTCGACCGCCGGTCCGATGTCGGAGACGGCGTTCTTCGAGCGCATGGCCTCGCTCTTCCAGGGCCACGACCTGCCCGACGAGGCGCTCGTCCGCGCGTGCCTCGCAAGCTACCGAAGCCCCGCGTCGACGCCCGCCCGCCTCGTGACCACCGACGACCTGCGGAAACGAACCGCCGAGCACACCGAGCTCCTTGCCCGTCTTGCCAACGGCGGGCATCGGCTGGGCATGCGCATCTGGATCGGCCGCCGCGAGCAGTCGCGGCGCATCGGCGATCTCGCCCTCGGCGACTTCCTGGACCACCGCGAGCGCGAGCCGTGGTTCCCGACGAGCTCGTACGTCCCGAAGGAGGACGGCGAGACGATTGACTGCATCTGGTACCAGCGCGGCGGCTCGGCCTTCCTGTTCGAGGTCGAATGGACCGCGATGCTCGGTGACGTGCTGCTGCGCCGGCACGGGCGCATCCCGCCGGACGATCGGATCGTGCGGTTCCTCGCGATCCCGCCCGAGCGGCGCGAGCTGGTCCGGCACAAGCTCGAAACGTCCCCGGTGCTGCGCGACGCGATCGAGCAGTCGAACTGGCATTTCATCCTGTGGCCATACCTGCGGGCCTGGCTGGAGCACGACCCGCCGAGCCTCGCCGACCTCGAGCCGTACCTCGGGTTGGAACCCGCTGTCGAGCGTCGGGCGGAGCAGATGAACCTGTTTGAAACGGGGAACGGGTTACCCTGACCGTGACGGGGGAGCTCCCGAATGCCCAGCTCGGAGGCGCACGCGTGCAGGAGCCATCGAAGGTCGATCAGATCGCCGACGCGTTCTGGGAGCGGTTCAAGCAGCTGAGCCCGATCAGCGCGACGATCAACGGCGACACGCGCTACGACGACCAGCTGCCCGATGCGAGCGCCGAGGGTCGCGAGGCATGGCGCCAGCTTGCACAGGACATGCGCGACGCGGCGGCCTCGATCCCGGATGAAGGCCTCTCGGTCGAGGATCGCATCACCCGCGACGTCCTCGATGTCATCGGCGAGATCGAGCTGCTCCAGCTCGAGCAGCGGATGGACCAGCTCCACACGGTCGACCAGATGGGCGGCCCGCAGACGCTGCTGCCGCAGATCACGCAGTTCCAGGCCGCCGACACGCCGGAGCGCATGGACGCGTTCATGTCGCGCCTGCACGGCTACCAGAAGTACATGGCCGACAACCGGGAGATCCTCCGCGAGGCGCTCTCGTCCGGCCTGACGGCGCCGCGCATCGTCACCCTCCGAACCATCGCGCAGCTGGAGCGCATGCTCGCCATCCCGATGGACCAGGCGGTCATCCCGTCGATGGTCAGGGTCGCCGACGAGGCCGACCGCGAGAAGATCCGCGAGGTCGTCCGCGACGAGATCTACCCGGCCGATGCGGAGTTCCTCGAGGCCCTGCGGGGCGAGTACCTCGCTGCGTCGCGCGAGGAGAACGGGCTCTGGTCCGCGCCAAACGGCGACGTCCTCTACGCCACCCAGATCCGGCGCTGGACGACGCTCGACCAGGATCCCGAGGTCGTCCACGACATCGGGCTCCAGGAGCTCACGACGATCGAGATCGAGCGCAAGGTCATCGCGCGCGCCGCCGGCTTCGGCGACGACACTCGCGCCTACCGGGCCTCGCTCGCCTCCGATCCGGCGAACCAGCCGGGGACCAAGGACGCCCTGATCGCCCGCGCGACCGAGGACATCGAGCGTGCCCACGAGATGGCGCCGCGGATGTTCCGCAACCTGCCCGTCTCGCAGTGCCGCGTCATCCCGGTCGAGGAGTACAAGGAGCGAGACGCGCCGTTCGCGTACTACTACCCGCCTTCAGCAGACACGACGCGGCCCGGCACGTACTACGTCAACACCTTTGATCTCCCGTCGCGCACGTACTCGCGACTGGCGTCCACCACCTACCACGAAGCAATCCCGGGCCATCACTTCCAGATCGCCCTCGAGAGCGAGAACACGAAGCTCAACAACTTCCGGCGCTTCGCCGCTCGCTACGCCGGCGGCGCGTACGTGGAGGGCTGGGGCTTGTACGCCGAGCGCCTCGCGGACGAGATGGGCCTCTACCGGAATGACGCGGAGCGCTTCGGCATGCTCGATGCCCAGGCGTGGCGTGCGGCGCGGCTGGTCGTCGATACGGGCATGCACGCGCTTCGCTGGACGCGCCAGCAGTCGATCGACACGCTCCTCGCGGCCGGGCTCACCGAGACGGACGCCGTCATCGAGACCGATCGATACATCTGCTGGCCGGCGCAGGCACTGACCTACAAGACCGGCCAGCGCGAGATCGAACGGCTGCGCCGCGAGATCTCCGCCCGCGATGGCGCCGCGTTCGACCTCCGGGAGTTCCACGACCAGGTGATCGGTCACGGCTCGCTGCCGCTGGCCACCCTGGCTCGCGAGCTGCCGACCTGGGTGGCCACGCCCGCCTGACGGCTCGCGGCCGGCGCCGCCACCCCAGGTCCGCGCTCGCCGGCATCTCCTTCCCGGGCTCGTCCGGAATCTCTACGATGCGGCGGGGCAGGGGAGGGACGGATGGACGAGGCTGTGGTCGGCGACATCCCGACCGCTGTTTGGACGCCGCTGGTGGAGCATCCGCAGGGACCTCCGCGGTTCACGGTCCGCGCGCTCGTCATTGATACGTTCGCGCGCTACGGCGCCGATCCCATCCGACTCGTCATCGTCTCGGCGAACCTGACCATCGTTTCGATCGTCCTCGCCCTGCTCCAGCCGGGCGGGAGCGGCATGGGCTTCATCGACGACCTGGTTGGCGCGGTCAACGGCGCGGTCAGCGCCTCGCTGCTGTTCGCGATTGCTGGTGGCGGACCATCGATGCCGCCCCGCGAGGTGCTCGTTCGTGGCTTCCGACGGAGCCCGCGCGTGCTGCTGACGTTCTGGGCGATCGGGATCAGCGCGGCCGTGGTGGGCGGGCTGATCGAGTTCGGGGCCAGGCTGTTCCTGCAGGGCATCCCACCGGCGCTCTTCGTCGCCACCGCGCTCGCGGTGGCGGTCGGGATCTGGATCATCATTCGGCTGGCCCTCGCGCTGCCGGCGGTCGTCAATGACCAGCAGGGCGTCGCCGAGGGCCTGTCGATGTCCCGGGCGGTCACCGCGAGAGCCGGGATCTGGGGCCGCATCGGCGTTGTCGCCCTGCTGCTGATCGTGCTTTTCGTTGCCTCGTTCGTGGGCATCGGCGCGCTGGTTGCGCTCGGCTTCCGGAACGCCGGCACACTCGTCTGGATCGTGATCGGGTTCCAGTCGCTGTGGGCGCCCGTCGTGGCGCTGTTCCTCTACTCGGCGTACCGACGGCTCGTCGTGCCGGGCGGCATGGAGGCGGCGTGGTCCGAGCCCCAAGTCGCGTTCGAGGCGCCGCCGTTCGGGCGCGCTGCTCGGGCGATCTTCATCGGCGCCGTGGCGCTCGCCGTCGTCGGCGCTGCCACGTTCGTGATCGCCGCCGCGTCCTGAGGTGCCGGGCGGCGCCCGCCGCGACCGGATGTGGCAGGACCGTTCGTGCGGATTTCGCACGATTCCGCGACGGAACCTGCGAATCACCTCTTTGACGGGCCCCAAGTCCGCGTGGCACGATGGGTGCAACCAGAACGCCGCACCCACGGCAGCAAGGAGTCCCATGTCCGCGTCTGAGGCGCCCAAGCTCAACCGCCAGCGCCAGCTCGACCTCTACCACCGCGCCCTGAAGACGCTGCCCGGCGGGGCGGATTCGAACTTCCGGGCGTGGGGCGAGGACACGATCTACGTCGATCGCGGCAAGGGCGGCCGAGTCTGGGACATGGACGGCAACAAGTTCGTCGACCTGCGGATGGGCTACGGCCCGGTGATCCTCGGCCATGGCGACGAGCGCGTCGATGACTATGTCAACGAGCGGATGCGGAAAGGCGTCAGCTTCTCCCTCACCTCCGAGGACGAGGTCCGGGCGATGGAGCTCCTGTGCGAGCTCACGGGCTGGGTGGACATGGCCCGCATGACCGTCTCGGGCACCGAGGCGACGATGCACCTCATGCGCCTTGCCCGCGCCTTCACCGGCCGGAACAAGATCGTGAAGTTCGAGGGCCAGTACCACGGCGTCCATGACTACGCGCTGATCAGCGTCTCGCCGAACAACATGGCAGAGCTGGGGGACGCGGACAACCCAGTCAGCCTCGCCTGGGGCCGGGGCATCCCGAAGGCCGTCGCGGACACGATCGTGCCGGCGCGCTTCAACAACATCGAAGGCCTGCGCCGGCTGTTCGAGCGCGAGGGCAGCGACATCGCGGCGGTGATCGTCGAGCCCGTGTTGGGCAATGCCCAGGGCATCCTGCCGAAGGAGGGCTTCCACAAAGAGCTTCGGGCGCTGACCGAGGAGTTCGGGATCCTGCTCATCTTCGACGAGGTCAAGACCGGCTTCCGCTTCGCCAAGGGCGGGGCAGCGGAGTTCTTCGGGATCAAGCCGGATCTCGCCTCGTTCGCGAAGGCGATCGGCAACGGCTACCCGGCCGCGGCGTTCGGCGGGCGGCGCGAGATCATGGAGCTCCTGCCCGACCACGTGAGCCACGGCGGCACGTACGCCGGCAATCGCGTGGCCGCGGCCGCGTGCGTGAAGACGCTCGAGATCATCCGCGACACGGATGCGCTCGACACGATCCATCGGACGGGCCGCCGGATCAAGGACGGCCTCACCGAGGTGCTGAACGAGGCCGGGCTGCCCTACCACTTCACCGGTGCGGACCCGATGTTCGGGATCATGTTCATGGACCACGTGGCGACGGAGTACCGCGACTGGGCCGACACTGACCACGAGCTGTACGACGCGATCGCGGTCGGGATGATGCGCCACGGCGCGATGCCCGAGCCGGACAGCCGCGAGCCGTGGTTCATGTGCGAGGCCCACGCCTCGGATGACTCGGTCGACGTGACCGTGAGCGCGTTCGAGACGTCGCTCCGAGAGGCCCTCGACGCACGGTCGAAGGGCAAGATGGATGAGCTGATGAGCACCGCGACGGGCGCCCAGGCGCACCCCGCGGCGGGCTGACCTCGCGGAATGAGCTCGCAGCCGCGGGCTGACGTCGCGGGCTGAGCTCGCGGCCGCCGGATCGGCGGCTACCCTCGGGCCATGGATTTCACGAAGCCGCCCTGGTCGACCGTCATCGAGATCGCCAGGGCGAACGTCGTCCCGATCATCCTGATCGTCATCGTGGCGTTCGTGATGCTGCGGGCGTCGCGCCTGTTCATCCACGGCATCGTCAAGGCGCTGATGGACCGCGAGGCGACCGAAGGAACGGCCCAGGAGCTGTCGGCGGTCGAGCTGAAGAAGCGGATGGACACGCTCGACGGCCTGGGCGGCAACGTCCTGCGGTTCTTCATCATCGTGATCGCGGGGCTGATGATCCTGCGCACGTTCGACCTCGACATCGGGCCGGCGATCGCCGGTCTCGGCGTCGTGGGCGTGGCGGTCGGGTTCGGCGCCCAGAACCTCGTGCGCGACTACCTGAACGGCGCGCTGATCCTGATCGAAAACCAGTTCTCGAAGGGCGATGTCATCCGCGCCGCGGGCGTCTCGGGGACCGTCGAGGACTTCAGTCTCCGCCGCACGACGCTCCGCGATCTCGACGGCGTCGTGCACACCGTTCCGAACGGCGAGATCACGATCGCCTCGAACCTGACGCGCGTGTGGGCACGGATCAACCAGGACGTGACCGTGGCCTACGGCACGGACATCGACAAGGCGTCCGAGGTCGTCGAGGCGGTCGGCAAGGCGATGGCGGCCGATGCGAACTGGAAGCGGCGGATCCTCGAGGCGCCGCGCGTCGACCGGGTGGCCGCCCTCGCGGAGTACGGCGTGACCCTCAAGATCCTCGGGACCGTGCGCGCCCCGGACCAGTGGGCCGCCGCGGGCGAGCTGCGCAAGCGGCTGCTCTCGGCGTTCAAGGCCAACGGCATCGAGATCCCGCGGCCGCAGCGCGTGATCCTGTCTCGCGACCCCGGCACGCAGGCTGCGGGCGCGGACGAACCGGGCGCCTTCCCGTCGCCCGACGATGCCGCCCTGGACCCGGGCGTCGACTCCCTCGAGGCCTGAGCCGCCGCCTTCCGTCGCCGCCCGGTGCAACGCCAATGCAAGGTTCCGGGCGGAGATCGCAGGACACCCGCAACGACTTGTGCGCAGCGTTGGTGGTGCGCCGCCCGGCCCATTCGAGGCGGTCGGAGGAGGTCCCCGCATGGCAGCGACGACC
>DATAIB010000253.1:0-2163 GCA_036262855.1 Candidatus Limnocylindrales bacterium | reverse complement strand
CCCGAACACCGGCTTCCGCGTGTTCGACGAGACGCTCGCGGCCGGCGGCGTCGTCAAGGCGATCTCGGCGCCCGGACTGGGGGCCGCGACGCGCCGCGAGATCGACGAGCTGGTCGAGCGCGCGAAGAAGCACGGCGCGGCGGGCCTTGCGCACCTCGCGGTCGAGGCAGACGGCTCCGTCAAGGGCCCGATCGTGAAGTTCCTCGGCGACGCTCGCGCGAAGGCGCTGGTGGACGCAGCGGGTGCGAAGCCGGGCGACCTCGTCCTCATCGTCGCGGACAAGCCAAACGTCGCAGCCGACGTGCTGGGCAAGCTGCGCATGGAGCTGGGCGGCAAGCTCGGGCTCGCGGACGAGAACGTGCTCGCGTACGGCTGGGTCACGCGCTTCCCGATGTACGAATGGGACGCCGACAACGAGCGCTGGCACGCGACCCACAACCCGTTCTCGGGCGTGCTGCCGGAGGATGAGGCGCTCCTCGTGACGGCCGACGGCGATCCATACCGACCGTCGCCGCGCGACCCCGCCGGCAAGGCCCGGGCGATGCAGTACGACATCGTGCTGAACGGCTGGGAGCTCGGTGGCGGCTCCGTGCGCATCTGGCGCCGCGACCTGCTGGAGACGTCATTCGCGCTTCAGGGGCACTCGGCCGACGCGATGCAGGAGAAGTTCGGCGCGATGCTCGAGGCGTTCGACTTCGGCGCGCCGCCCCACGGCGGCATCGCGCTCGGCATCGACCGCTGGGCGGCGCTGTTCTCCAAGCAGACGAACATCCGCGAGGTCATGGCGTTCCCGAAGACCCAGTCGGGCGGCGACCTCATGCTCGAGGCGCCATCGGCGCCGGAGCCGGAGCAGTGGGACGAGCTGGGGCTCAAGTTCGTCGGCGTGCGACGCGCCGGGAGCACCGGCGCGGGCGGCCCGAGCGGCGACGGCGCAGGCGGAGCGCCGCAGACCTGAACGACGCCACGCTCTCGGTGAGCTGGCTGGAGCCGATCGCGCGACGCCCCCGACTCGCCGCCCTGATCGGCGCGATGTGCATCGCGTTCTCGGGCATCTTCTACCGGTTCGCCGAGGTTTCGCCCTCGACCGCGACGGTGTTCCGTTGCCTGTACGGACTGCCCATCCTCGCGCTCGTCGGCTGGTACGAGCACCGCCGGTTCGGGCCGCTGCCCAGGCGCGCCGTGTGGCTTTCGGTCCTTGCAGGTATGTTCTTTGCGGGTGACCTTCTTTCGTGGCACCACGCGGTCGATGCGGTCGGCGCAGGGCTCGCGACCGTCCTCGGCAACCTGCAGGTGCTCGTCGTCGGGCTTGCCGCGTGGCTGCTCTTCAAGGAGCGCATGTCGCGCCCCGCGCTCATCGCGCTGCCGATCGTGCTGGTGGGCGTCGTGCTGATCTCCGGGGTCATCGGGCAGGGCGCGTACGGCGCGAACCCCGGGCTCGGCGTCTCCCTCGGCATCTTCACCGCGTTCTGCTACGCCGGCTACCTGCTCATCATCCGGCGCGGATCGTCCGACCTTCGACGACCTGCCGGGCCGGTGGCGCTCGCGACGGCATCGACAGCCCTGTGCGCGATCGTCGTCGGCGTGCTCCTCCGTGAGCTCGACCCCGTGCCCGCATTCCCGAGCCATTTCTGGCTGATCCTGGTCGGGATCACGTCGCAGTCGATCGGCTATCTCGTCATCTCGATCTCGTTGCCGCGGCTCCCCGCCGCGCTCACGTCGATCATCCTGCTCGCCCAGCCCGTCGCGACGGTCGTGCTGGCGCGGATCATTCCGTCGCTCAACGAGACGCCGTCGCTCGCGCAGCTGATCGGTGTCGGCCTCGTGGTCGGCGGGATCGCGATCGCGACGGTCCCGATCGGCCGGCTGCGCGACCGGGTCCGGTCCGGGGCGCCGGCGTGACCCGCAGCGTCCACAGCTGGGCCGGCGACACGGAGACGCTGGCCGAGGTCGTCAAGGAGGCGGACCCGGGGTTCTTCGAGCATCGGGCGATGCTCGCGTTCCGTGCGATCGCTGCGATCTACCTCTTCGGCATCGTGCTCGCGTTCTTCCACGAGCCGGGCACGCTGTCGCTGCTGCTGATCGTCGGCTACAACGGGGCGGCGTTCCTGCTGGCGATCGCGTACCTGGTGATCGCCCGCGGCCTGCGCGTCCTGCAACCGTGGG
>DATAIB010000252.1:0-7416 GCA_036262855.1 Candidatus Limnocylindrales bacterium | reverse complement strand
CGCGGTGGAACCCTGCGGCAGTTCGCCGACCAGGCGCACACCGACGATTCGCGGCATGGGCTGGTAGAGGGGCTGCCCCAACAGGACCGCCTCGGCCTCGATGCCGCCGACGCCGTAGCCGAGCACGCCGAGCCCATTGATCATCGTGGTGTGAGAGTCCGTCCCGACCACCGTGTCCGGGAACGCGATCCCGTCCCGATCCGTGACCACGCTCGCCAGGTACTCGAGGTTCACCTGGTGGACGATGCCCGTCCCGGGCGGCACGACGCGCAGGTCCCGGAAGGCCGTCTGTGCCCAGCGCAGGAGCTGGTAGCGCTCGCCGTTCCGCTCGTACTCGCGTGCGACGTTGAAGGCGAAGGCCGCGGGCGTGCCGAACTGGTCGACCTGCACCGAGTGATCGATGACCAGGTCCGCGGGCACGAGTGGATTCACGCGCGCGGGATCGCCCCCGAGCTCGGCCATCGCGTCGCGCATCGCCGCGAGGTCGACGATCGCAGGCACGCCCGTGAAGTCCTGCAGCAGCACACGCGCGGGCATGAACGGCACTTCCGCCTCGGTGGCGGAGCCGGGCCGCCACGATGCGAGGGTCTCCACGTCGGCGGGCTCGACGACCCCGGCACCGGCGTGCCGCAGCGCGTTCTCGAGCAGGATCTTGACGGTGACGGGCGCCGTCTCGAGGTCGATGCGATCGGCGAGGGCCGCGAGGCGCCAGTAGTCCGGCAGGCCGGGACCGAGGGCGGCGCGAGCGCCGAATGGATCAGGACGTGGCACGCGGGCGAACCTCGGCGCTGCGTAGACTCGACACGTGGAAGGGTACCCCGAGTCGCACGAGCACCTGCCCGGCGAAGACCAGCCGCATGCCCACCCGCATCGGCGGTCCGGGGCGGACGAGCCCCCGCTCGTGGGCATCATCGGCGCCGGCGCGGTCGGGACGGCGCTGGGCGCGGCGCTGCATCGGGCGGGCTGGCCCGTGGTCGCCGTCGCGTCCCGGGATGCCGACCGGCGCGAACGGTTCCGCTCGCTGGTGCCGGGGGCGCGGGCGTTCGCCGAGGCGCCGGCACTCCTCGACGAGGTCGAGCTCATCGTCCTCGCGGTCCCCGACGACGTGATCCAGCAGCTCGCCGGGCAGCTCCGCCTGTACGGCGGCCAGGCGCTGGTCCACACGTCCGGCGTGCTCGGCTCGGAGGTCCTCGAGCCGGCGAGGGCCGCGGGGACGCAGCTCGGGACGTTCCACCCGCTGATCGCGTTTGCCGATACGGAGCGGGCGATCGCCGCGTTCCACGGCGCGACCGTCGCCGTCGAGGGCGATGACCAGCTGATCGCCCACCTGGCCGACATGGCGGAAGCGCTCGGCGCGACGGCCGTGCGCCTCGCCCCGGGGAGCAAGGCGGCCTACCACGCTGCCGCGGTGCTGGCGGCGGGCGGGTTCGTGGCCCTGCTCGACGCGATCGCGGAGCTGGCGGGCGCGGCGGGCCTGGATGAGCAGGGGGCCCTCGCGGTCTACGGCGGTCTGATCGAGCAGACGCTGGGCAATGCGCGCGCCCTGGGGATCCGGGCGGCGCTCACCGGGCCGATGACCCGCGGCGACATCGGCACCCTGCAGCGCCACCTCGACGCGATGCGCCGCCTGGCGCCCGATGCGCTCCCGCTCTACGTCGCCGCCGCCGAACGTGAGGTCACGCTCGCGCAATCCCGTGGCTCGCTGGCGCCGGAAGCAGCGGAATCGATGCGTCGAATCCTTGCGACGGCGCGCTGAGGCGTTACCATGCCCTCGATGGAGCACAGCATCACAGCGCGGTACGCGGCCCGCCCCGCGGCGCGCTTCCCCCGAGCGTCGACCGGCAGCCGCCAGCGCAGTCTCGGGCTGGCCAGCGGCCGAGCCTTCAGCCCCGCCCCGACTCGCCTCACCGTGCTCCACCAGAGCCAGCCGAGCCCGCTCGCGCACATCCGGCGGGATCCTCGCTCCATCGCGGCGACCCGGCCCATCCGGTTCTCGAGCGGCCACCTTCGCCCGGCCTTCTCGCTGACCTGGGGCACCCCGTCCGTCCCGCGCCACCGGAGCGCCCACGCGGCGCCGTGGCGCGCCTGAGGAGCGCGCTCGCGACTTCAGCCGGCGGGGTCGTCGTCAGCGCGCAGGACGCTCGACCATCCCTCGTGGTCGGCATGCGGCGGCGCAGTCGCGACGCGGTGACCTGGACCCTGCCGAAGGGCACCCCGAACTCCGGCGAGACGACCGAGGAGACGGCCCTGCGCGAGGTCGCGGAGGAGACCGGGCTCGAGGTCCGCATCCGCGAGCAGCTGCCGTCGATCGAATACGACTTCGTGCAGGACGGGGCCAGGATCCACAAGACCGTCCACTACTTCCTGATGGAGCCCACGGGCGGCGACCTGGCCCGGCATGACCACGAGTTCGAGCGCGTCCGCTGGGTCGCGTTCGACGACGCGGGCGCGCTCCTGAGCTTCGCCACCGAGCGAGAGCTCGTCGCGACCGCGGGCGATCGCGTCCGCGAGCTCGGCCTCGGGCTCGAGCGGGTCGCCTCGTGAGCGAGACGGAGGCGACGGTCGGGGACCAGCTCCACGAGACCGCGCTGCTGGAGGTCCATCGTGCGCTCGGCGCGCGGCTCATCGACTTCGGCGGCTGGCTCATGCCCGTGCAGTACACCGGCATTCTCGAGGAGCACAAGGCGGTCCGCGAACGTGCGGGCCTCTTCGATCTCAGCCACATGGGCGAGCTCTTCGTCGAGGGTGACGAGGCGGGCGACGCCCTCGCCGCGGCGCTCATCAGCGACCCGCGGACGCTCGCGGTGGGCCGGGCCCAGTACTCCATGATCTGCGCGCCCGACGGCGGCGTGATCGACGACCTGATCGTGTACCGACTCGGGGACCAACGGTTCCTGGTCGTCGCAAACGCGGGCAACGCGGTCACCGTGTCGGAGGAGCTCGGCCGGCGCCTGGCCGACTGGCGCGCGGTGCTCGATGACCGATCCCTGGTGACCTCCCTCGTGGCGATCCAGGGGCCCCGCGCCGCAGAGGTGCTCGCGCCGCTGACCGACGTCGACCTGGCAGCGCTCAAGTACTACGCGATCGCAGAGGGCACCGTGGCCGGGATCCCGGCACTCGTCGCCCGCACGGGGTACACGGGCGAGGACGGGTTCGAGATCTTCGTCGACTGGGATCGCGGGCCGGACGTGTGGACCGCGCTCGCGGATGCCGGCAAGCCCGCCGACGTGATCGCGTGCGGCCTGGGCGCCCGCGACACCCTGCGCCTCGAGGCGGGGATGCCGCTGTACGGCAACGAGCTGGGTCGGGATGTCAACCCGTACGAGGCGAACCTCGGGCGGGTCGTGAAGCTCGAGAAACCCGGCGACTTCGTCGGTCGCGAGGCGCTCACCGCGGCGTCCAGGGAGACGCCCGACAAGCTGCTCGTCGGCCTGGTCATCACGGGCCGCGGGATCGCGCGCCACGGCTACCCCGTGCTCGCCGGCGACCGGCGCACGGGCATCGTCACGAGCGGCACGCATTCGCCGACGATCGGGAAGCCGATCGCGATGGCGTACGTCGCGCCGACGGATGCGGCGCCGGGTACGCTACTGGCCGTCGAGGTTCGCGAGCAGCCGGTCTCCGCCGAGGTCGTGCCGCTGCCCTTCTACAAGCGGGGCCGATAGCCCCGGAACCGCTCCCAGCAGCCGACGAGGAGACCGGAATGGCCCCTGCGAACCTGCGCTACACGAAGGACCACGAGTGGGTGAAGGTGGACGGTGACGTCGCCACGATCGGCGTCACGGACTTCGCCGCGAGCCAGCTCGGGGATGTGGTCTTCGTCGACCTGCCCTCGTCGGGCAAGTCGGTCGAGCAGTTCGCGACGTTCGGTGTCGTCGAGTCGGTCAAGGCGGTCAGCGATCTCTACGCGCCGCTGTCCGGCGAGGTGGTCGAGGCGAACCCGGACCTGGCCGGCAAGCCGGAGCTGGTCAACAGCGATCCGTTCGGTGGCGGCTGGATGATCAAGGTGAAGGTCTCCGACGCCACGCAGATCGACGGCCTGCTGGACGCGGCGGCCTACGACCGGCTCACTGCGGAATCCTGACCGGGGCCGGCCTCGCGCCGGCCGCCGGATGACTGCAATACGCACGAAATGGTTCGTGCGCAATCGTGTTTGACACAAGGCAGGTGACCTGTATGCTCTCGGCGCATGGTCGGTCGTAGCCTCCGGCAGATCGTCTGGGCGCGCTTGCGTCGCGACAAGGTCGCGATGGCGTGCCTCGGCATCCTCATCTTCCTGTACGCCGTCGCGTTCATCGTGCCGCTCGTCGCGAAGCAGCTGAACATCGACCCCGTCAAGCTGCACTCGGACCTGATCAGCGGCCTGGGCGGCAAGCCCAAGGGTGACTCCGGCGGCATCAGCTGGGACCACATCTTCGGGGTGGAGTGGGGCACCGGGCGCGACATCTTCGCCCAGATCCTCTTCGGCCTTCGCATCTCCCTGACGATCGCGACCGCTGCCACCTTCGTGACGGTCCTGATCGGCACCGTCGTCGGCATCATCGCCGGCTACACCGGCGGCATCGTCGACACGCTGATCGGCCGGCTCATGGACCTCATCCTCGCCTTCCCGTTCCTCCTGATCATCCTCGCGCTGTCCGGCGTGCTGACGCAGCGCCTCACGGACCTCGGCGTGCCGGAGGGGAATGCCTCGCGGATCCTGTACCTGATCCTGGTCATGAGCTTCTTCGGCTGGCCGTACCTCGCGCGCATCGTGCGCGGCCAGGTGCTCAGCCTCCGCGAGCGCGAGTTCGTCGAAGCCTCGGTCGCGATGGGCGCCGGACGCCCGCGCATCCTGTTCGGGGAGATCCTCCCGAACCTGTGGGCGCCGATCCTCGTGTACGCGAGCCTCACGCTACCGGCCTACATCGGCCTCGAGGCGGCGCTCTCGTTCCTTGGCGTCGGCACGCTGCCGCCCGAGGTGACGTTCGGCGCGATGCTCGCCAACTCGGTCAACTACTTCAAGGTGGTTCCCACCCTGCTCTTCATCCCCGGGACGATCCTGGTCGTTCTCGTTGTGGCATTCAACCTCTTCGGCGACGCGGTCCGGGACGCGCTCGATCCGAAGGCTGTTCGCTGAGGCTCACCCTCGGCACTTGACGGGACGGCGCGTCAGAAGGCCGCCGGCTCGCACCCATATGGGCACCGATCTGTATGATCGGCAATCGCTTGCTCCGGGAGTGTCCCGGAGCCCGTTGGAGGAAAACGATGCAGAAAACCCAGTCGTGGGTTGCCAGAGCATCCGCACTTGGCGCCGTCGGGGTGCTGCTTGCGGCGTGCGGTGGCACCACCCCGAGCGCAGCGGCACCGACCGCGGGGGGCCCGGGTGCCTCAACCGGCACCGAGCCGACCGCAGCCGCGGGCGCGAAGAAGGGTGGCACCCTCTACCTGCTCCAGCCGAGCTCGAGCCAGGAGTGGAACCAGATCGACCCGCAGCGTGCGTACACCGGTGAGGATCTCGCCTTCTTCGGCGCGACGATCTACCGATCGCTGACTGCGTACAAGTACGATCCGGACCCGGTCAAGGGCACCTCGGTCGTCGCCGACATGGCCACCGACACCGGTACGGCCAACGCCGACGCGAGCCAGTGGAGCTTCACCCTCAAGGATGGGCTCACCTGGCAGGATGGTTCCGAGGTCACCTGCGAAGACGTCAAGTACGGCGTCTCGCGAACCTTCGCGAACGACATCATCAACCAGGGTCCGACGTACGCCATCGCGTACCTCGACATCCCGGCCAACCCGGTCACCGACACGAACGACAAGAACTCGGCGTACCTGTCGGCGTACTACGGCCCCTACAACAAGACGGGCCAGGACCTGTTCGACAAGGCGGTCTCCTGCAACGGCAAGACGATCACCTTCAAGCTGAACGGCCCGCACGCTGACTTCAACTACACGACGACCCTGGGCTTCGGCGCCGTGCCGAACCCGAAGGATCACCCCGGCGTGGACACCGGCGAGACCTACGGTCAGCCCGGCAGCCTCCCGTGGTCGAACGGCCCGTACATGGTCGAGAGCTACTCCACCGGCAACGGTGGCGAGATGACCCTTGTCCGCAATGACAAGTGGAACGCCTCGAGCGACGACTACCGCGGCGCCTACCCCGACAAGTGGGTTGTCAAGTTCGGCATCGAGGACAAGATCCTCGACCAGCGCCTCATCGCCAGCACTGGCGACGACGCGACGGCCGTCCAGTACGGTGCTGTCCAGCCTGAGAACCTTGCCGCGATCTTCAAGGACTCGGAGACTGCGCTTCCGGAATTCGCGGATCGCGCCATCTCCGGCTTCGACCCGTACAGCCGGTACTACTGGCTGGACGTCACGAAGGTCACCAACGTGAAGCTCCGCCAGGCCATGGCCGTTGCCCTCAACCGCGAGGCGATCCTCGCCAACGTCGGCGGCGACTTCTACGGCACCTACGCTGACGGCTTCATCAAGCCCAACATCGGCCAGGACTACGCTCCGACCGGGTTCTGGGACACCTTCTTCGGCCAGGCCGTCCCGAACGCGGGCGATCCTGAGCTTGCCAAGAAGCTGATCACGGACTCCGGCCAGGCTGCTCCGGCCCTCACGTTCGACTTCCCGGATAGCCCGACCAACCAGAAGACGGCCGCGATCGTCATCGACTCGCTCGGCAAGGCTGGCATGACTGTCACGCCGAACCCGATCGCGAGCTCGTACTACGCGACCGTGTTCACCAACGGCCACAACTTCGGCACCGCCGGTTGGGGTGCTGACTGGCCGAACGCGTCGACGGTCCTCCCGCCGCTGTTCACGGACAAGGGCGGTTGGAACCTGTCGCACGTCAAGGACAAGGACATGGAGGCCAAGATCGACGCGGCGTTCGCCGAGCTCGATCGGGCCAAGCAGGCCAAGCTTTGGCAGGACATCAACAAGTACGCCACCGAGAACGTCTACGCGATCCCGACGTTCTTCGGCAAGAGCCAGACCATCGCCGGCAACGGTGTTGGCGTGGCGATTGACGGCGCACCTGGCGCGATGTACCGCTGGGCGGCCTACGGCTCCTGGCCGTACGCTCAGCTGTTCGTCAAGTAGCGCAAGCTTGAGCTCGGGGGAGCGGCTCCGCCGCTCCCCCGACTTCTTTTCTCTCTCCAGCACACCGGAGGGCTAGCGCGTGGCTGCGTACCTGGTGCGGCGCGTCCTGTTGATGATCACGCTGCTGTTCCTGTTGAGCATCACGGTCTTCGTCCTGTTCAACGCCCTCCCGAGCGACCCCGCCCGGCTCACCTGCGGCAAGGTCTGCACGCCGCAGCTCTTGGCCGCGAACAAGCAGCGCCTCGGCTACGACAAGCCGCTGCTCGAGCAGTACGAGATCTTCATCACCGGCATCTTCACGGGCCGCGAGTTCTCGAG
>DATAIB010000251.1:0-8244 GCA_036262855.1 Candidatus Limnocylindrales bacterium | reverse complement strand
CCCACTGTCGGCGGCGGGGATCGCCGCCGGCGAAGCGACCGGGACGCTCGGTGTCGCGGTCTCCAGTGCGCCTGCCGTCGGCGGAACCGATGCGCCCGGAAGGTCGGTCGCGAGCGCGTCCTGACTCGCCCCAGGCTCCGTGGTCGCCCCGCCCTGGCCGGACGCCTGCGGCTGCGACGTCGAGGTCGCCGTGGATGGCAGCGTCGTCGCGCCTGGCTTCGATGCCGCGGGTGTGGGCGTGGGTTTCGTTCCGCTGCTCGGACTGGGCTTGGCGGTCGGCGTTGCCGTGGGTGGGGGAGTGGGCAGCTTGGCGAACAGGGCGGTGGTCGAGCGCGCGCTCGTGATCAGGAGCGAGCAGCTGGCGCCCTGGCCGGCGCACGCGCCGCTCCACGACGTGAACGCGGAGCCCGACGCCGGGCTCGCGTTCAACGTCACCGTGGTGCCCTTGGGGAAGTTCGCGGAGCACGTGGCGCCGCACGAAATGCCGCTCGGCGTGCTGGTGATCGTTCCCGATCCGGCGCCCGACTTGCCGACCGAGACGAGATAGGTGGGCAGCAGGTTGAAGATCGCCTCGTCCGTTGCGTTGCTCGAGAACGTGATCGTCCCGCTGTTGCTCCGGGCGTCGCAGGTATCGAAGTACTGGATGCAGCTGCCGTACTCGGGCGTGATCGTGTATCCGACCGTGACGCTGCCGTTCGATCCGAGCTCGTATTGGCCGTCGCACCCGCGCGGGTCCGCCACGCCGTCAAAGATGTGGCAATCGATCTGGCCGTCATCCGAGTGGTACACGCCGCTGCCGTTGCCGCTCAGGGTGATCGCCAGATACGCGTAGGTGACGGCGCGCGCCGTGGGCGCGCCCGCGCCACCGAATGCGAGGAGCACCAGGGCCGCCACGGCGGCGAGCGTCGAAAACCTTCGCCCGCGCGATCGCACACGCGCATTCGGCGTCACCGGGACCATCCTCGTCGAGCTCCAGCTTGGGGCACGGCCCGGGTCCTGGAGCGAATCTCGCGCCAGGGGGTCAGATCGGGGACGGCTCGCGGACGATAGGGGCGGGCTGAGGTTCGGTCAAACCCCGGCCGTCGCGGACGTGGTCTTGGACCTCGTCGGACGACGAACCACGTCTTGCGGTCGCCGCGCTCAGTCGTCGTCCTCGGGACCGATGGTCGGTCCGGCCGGCAGGTCGGCAGGCTGGGCGGCGGGCTGTCCGGGCCCCGTCGAGACGACGTCGTATGCGGCAGCCGGCTGCGCCCAGCCGGGCAGCCCGGCGACGAGCAGGTCGAGCATGGCCGAACGCTGCTGGACCCTGAGGTAGTCCGTGGCGAGCGAGGCGGCCGTGGATGGACCCCACGCGATCAGTCGCTCGTCATCGACATCGAGGGTGGCGTGGCCGGATGCCGGGGCGCCCATGCGGATGATCGGCAGGACCGCGACCGCGTTCACGGGCACCGTGATGTCGACGCGGAGCGTCTGCCAGCCTTCGCCCGCCGCGATCGGGATCGTCGTCTGGGCTGACGAGGCGCCGCGCAGCGCGTTGTACCAGCTCAACTGCAGGCTCGCCGGCGCACCGCCGGTGAGTCGCACCGAGGCCAGGAACGTCAGGCTGGTGCCCGCGGCCACGGGAATGCGGTGGATGGGCAGGAGCACGACCTCCCCGTTGCTCGACCCGACCCGGTCCAGGCGGATCCCGAACTCGCCGCGCGACGCGGCCGCGTGCAGCCGGCTCCGGCCGTCGCCGTCTGCCAGCCAGAGCGGTCCGGGCGCAGCGGTGCCGTCGGCGACATCGTCCTCGAAGTCGCCGGTCCACAGCAGGTCCCGTCCGGCCTCGATGCCGGTCGCCGCCGTTGTGGGATCGAGCTGCGTCGCGCCGAGCAGGTGCACGATCCCGGCATCGGCGGCGTCCGGACCCGCAACCGTCGTTCGCTGCACCTGGACGGCTCCCGGATCGCCGATCTCGACCGCGCCGTCCTCGACCACAAAGGCGCCCCCCGCCCATCCCGCCGCGTCACGGGCGACGTGCGCTGCAAGCGCTCCGACGAGCGGCTGCGGCCGGAAGTCATCGATGATCAGCGGATCGACGACGGCCCGGATCGGCACGCCATCCCGGACGTAGACGGTCAGCAGGTATGACTCGAAGGTCGGCCACACGGTCTGGTCGAACAGCAGGTTGCCGAGCGTCCATGCGATGAGACCGCCGGGATCCTGTTCGAAGCCGCCGACGACGTGCGGGTGGTGGTCGACCACGAGGGCAGCACCTGCCTCCCGAGCGGCCGCTGACAGCTCCCGGATGTGCGTCGTCGGGGCGCGGTCGTATTCGTACCCGCCGTGGATCATGGCGACGACAATGTCCGCCTGCGAGCGCGCGGCTGCGACCGCGAGCCGGACACCCTCGGGGGAGCACGGCGCGGCGCCGGCCTTGGCGGTTCCCGACGCGACGTACAGCGGCGGCGTCGCGATGCCGTCGATGGTGGTGCACGCGACGATCGCCACCCGTGTGCCACGCACGTCGACGATCGCCGGCGCCCAGGCATCGGCCTCGGTCATCCCGCCCCCGGCCCGGCCCTGCCCGGCCACGAACCCGGCCGCGTCGAGGCCCGCGAGCGTCGTCCGGACGCCATCCTCGAGTCCGTCGTAGAGGTGGTTGTTGCCGATGCCCGTGACGTCGACGCCGGCGAGGCGGAGTGCGTCAGCGGCGATCGGCAGGCTGCCGAACACGAACTCCTTGTTCGGGTGGAATGCGCTCGGCCGCGGCTTCGCCGGATCGATGAATGGGTCGGCCAGCAACGGCGTCTCGAGGTTCACGACCGTGAGATCGCCCGCGCGAAGAGCGGGCGCAACGCCGTCGAGGAGGCGGGCGTAGTCGTCGGCCGTCGCGCCGGGCTGGAGCTGCCCGTCGCTGCGACTTCCATCCTCGTCGGCGTCGAAGAACCGCCGCCCGAACATGACGTCGCCGCCGAACACCAGCGAGATCGTGTGGCCGTCGTCCGGCGTCAGTCGGAGGACGACCATCCGTCCCGCCGCCGCGGGCCGGAGGCGGGGAAGGAAGCCCGTCGCTTCGGCGCGCACCCAGCCTTCCCTGACCGGTGCGCGGAGGGAGAACGTTCCCGCCGCGGATGCGGTGGTGACCCCGTCCGCCATGCGCACGCTCGCTCCCGGAATGGGGTTGCCGGCGAGGTCGATGACGACGCCGCGCACGAGGTCGTCTCGGGGGACCAGGAGGACGACGCCCAGCCCGGCGACGACGACGAGCGCAGCGAGGAGCAGGAGGAGCGTCGCCCGCCGGTGGTCAGCCACCGGCGGCCGCGCGTTGCCGGGGGGTCAGACCCTGCGGGCGGACCTGAAGCTCAACGCGTAGAGACCCGTGCCATCGAGGGTCGAACGGCCGCCGAGGTCGCCCAGCGTGGGCCCGTTCGCGGTGATCCGGCTCGAGATGAAGCGGTCGTGCCCCGCCGAGTCCCGGCCAAGGAACATCCCGACGTGGTCGATCCGCGTGCCGTCCGTGGTGCTCGCGTCGAACGCCACGATGTCGCCCGCCTGGAGCGCTGCCCGCGAGGACGGTTGTGCACCGCTGTTCGGGATCACCACGACGCCCGGACCCGATTCGGCGATCTCCCAGGAGTGTCGCGGCAGGCTCTTGCCACCGTCCGGCGTGAGGACGAGCGGTACGCCGCCGCGATAGCCGAACAACATGCGCATGAACCCAGAACAGTCCAGCGCGCCAAGCTCGCTCGCTTCCGGCGCGTCGACGGTGCCACTCGCGTAGTTCCACGAAACGCCGAGAAAGTCGTTGAAATCCGCGCCGGCAGAGCGACTGCCATCGGCCTGGAGCGGCCCATAGTCCGCGTCGCCGGCGATCCGCACCCCAGTGCTGTTGCTGATCGTCGGAGCGCCGGCGATGTACTGCATGGCGGTGGCGAGGACGTCCGCGCTGGTGTCGACGCGGGCATGGTCGAGCCAGGTCGTGTTCACCGAGCCCGTGAACGGCGCCGCGAGGAGGCGGACCCAGACGCTGGTGGTCACGGTCGCGCTCGTCGTCGTCGGCTCGCCGAAGGTCCGCTTCGGGCCGGCCAGCGCCACGGTCCGCGCCCCATCGGTGAACGTTGCGACCCACGTACCGGCTCCCGTCGAGACCACCGTCCGGGACGGCCCGGACTGGCGCTGCATCACGTAGCCACTTGCTGAGCCCGAGAGCGAACGCGCCGGCTTGGCCGCCAGCGCGGGCGTCCAGATGACTGCCGCCAGCAGCGTCGCCATGCATGCTGCGCCGACGACGCGATTGGGTTCGAATGACTTGAACGCCCGCACGACCGGCACTCCTCGAGGGCCTGCCTCCAAGCGGGCAGGGACCTACCGATCGTGGGTTGGTCACGGGGCCGCCAGCATGGCCCGTTCGTCCGGTCACGGATAGTTCTTCACGAGTGCGGTTGCGGCCGGAGGGAAGAGGTGAAGGGCGGTGGTGAGCAGATTCATCGCGACCAGCACGGTCAGCGTGGCGAGCGTGGCGCCCCACAGGGTGCGTTCCGGCCCCTGGCGCTCGGCGTCGTTGGCGAGCAATCCGGGGATCATCAAGGCGATCGCGCTGAACCCTTGCCAGGGGTGGTACTGGCCGCCAGATGCGAAGATCACGACCGATTCGGTGGCCCACGCGAGGGACGTCGCCACCAGCATCATCATTGCCACCTTCCGCCGACCGAAGAGCATCAGTCGGGCGCCCATCACGCGGGCGACGATGAGGTAGGTCGCGCCGGCGACCGCCGCGGTGAACACCAGGTCCCGCGGGTCGAGGGCAACGGCTGCGAGGTACGCGGCGGTGACGAAGCCGCCGCTGCGAAGCCCGAGGCGGTGGAACAGCACCATGCCGGCCAGCACGCTGACGATGACCGCCGGCAGGAGCAGCTCGTCGCTGAAGCTGCGCACGACCGGGTTGGCCGGAATGGACGGCGGAGGGGCGGCCGGCCCGATCTCGCTCAGGGAGACGAGGACGAAGATCATCACCGCGACCACGGACAGGGCGCCCACGAGCACCCCGACGGTCCGGACGGGCCCCTGGCGAAACATGTCGTGGGCGATCAGCCCCGGGATCACGAACCCGATTCCGTACACCGCGGTGACCAGGGGCTGGAACCCGAGCTGGAGCTGGGCCACGGCGTAGAGCGCGGCCACGATCGCCAGGCCGATGATCACCTCGAGCTCGAACTTCCGGCGGCCGTAGATGATGTAGCGCCGAGCGATCGGCCCGTTGACGATGCGGTACGTGACGTAGGCCGTGGCGAGCGTCACCACGATGCTCAGCGGCGCGAGCACGAACAGCGCGAGGTAGCCGGGAACGATCGCGCCACCTGTGGTGAGCTGGATCCGCTCGTAGATCAGCGTGCTGACGATGACGCCGAGGATGACGGCGACCCGGACCAGGTCCTCCCGATACAGGTACTCATGCATCGTTCGGGATCGCGGGCTGCCGTCCACGAACGCGCACCGCGCGCGAATGGCGTCGAGTCGTAGCCGGCCGGCGCCATTGCTCGCGCGAGGCCCGCAGGCCATCGTCGTCGCCGCTGCCCAGGACGGAATCGAAGTGGTGGAGGAGCAGCTCGGCCTGTGCGGTGTGGATGTTCACGAGGCCGATGAGCGCGCCTTCGCCGCCCGGGATCAGGCCCGCAATCGCATCCAGGATCGTCTCGACCGGCGGCGAGATGGATTCGCCCATGTTCGTGATCCGCGATCGGTCGTAGCCGCCGCGGACCAGCCGATCGGTGACCACGGGCTCGTACGCCCCGAAGGTGATGACGTGGTCGAGGAACGGCTCCAGGTCGGTGGCGGTCATGTCGGCGAAGAGCTCGGCTCGGCGACCGCGGTCCGCCCGGTTGTTCAGGATGCCGATGGTCGTGCGGCCCGCGAGCTGGGGCCGGAGACCTTCCAGCGCCGCCACGACGGATTCGCGGTCGTTCGACGCGAAGAGCGGCACCCACAGGACGTCCTTGCCGCCGATCTGGAGATGGGCGAGGCGGAGGGCGCCCACGTCGGGCACCGCCTTCCACATGCCGCGAAGGGCCACCTGGCGGTCGATCCCGAGCAGCCGCCCCACCTCGAACCCGATCGCCACATTGGAGCGGAACTCGAAGTAGCCGAAGCCCGCCATCTCGGCGTCCGAGACGGAATCGGCCTCGGCCATCACGACCTCGCTGTGCCGGGCCGCGGCGTTGCGAGCCAGGCGCGCGCGCAGCTTCGGCCGATCCTCGGCGGTGATCAGCACGCCATCCATGGGGATCGTGACGGAAAGGGAATCGGCGATCTGCTCGAGGGTCTCGCCCATGACCTCCTGGTGGTCCTCGCGGACGTTCGTGATGATCGTGATGTCGCCGCGCACGATCGACTCCTGGGCGTAGCGCTGGTAGATCGGGTTCACCGCCATGCACTCGATGACGAGGGCCTCGATGTCGGGCGTCACATGGCGCGAGATGATCTCGATCTGCTCGTTCACGGTGGCCGCCCCGTGGCGGACGATCGGTTGCTCTTCGCCCGACGGACCGATCACGCGCGCGGCACTGCCCGTCGTCTTGGCGACCGTCACGTACCCGCCTTCTCGAAGGACGGCGGCGACCAGCCGCGTCACGGACGATTTGCCCCGGATGCCGTTCACGTGGATCCGAACGTCGAGGCGGTCCAGGGATCGGCGGTGGAGTACGCCGGCCTGGTGCCACGTCCAGGCGAGCGCGAGGACCGCGACGCCGAGGAGCAGGGAGGCGATCAACGAGCGACGAGCGCGGGGTCGTCCTCGAGGGCCGCAGTCAAGGCGAGGCTGGCTTCAGCGCGCGGCCCGGTGCGCGCGAGGCCCGGACCCACGGCGACGAGCGCCTCACGCGCGTGGCCCGTCCCGCGAACGGAGGCCCGCGCGTGGTCGATCAGCGCGGATGCGGTGGCACCGTGGTCGGGGTGCCACGCGAACCCGACGTCGATGGTCGCCAGATCGCTGAACCGACGCCGTCCGCGGTCCGAGCCCAGCAGCAGCGTGGCGGAGGCACAGGAGCGCCGGATGCGCTCGACCAGACGCTCCGCAGCTGCGGCGTCCGTCTCGGCGAGGATCCCGAGGATCTCCGCGTCGGAGTAGGCGACGGGCAGGTGGACCACCTCCATGATGCTCTCGACAGTCCGGCTGACGACCCGCAGGACCCGGCCACGGTCAGGCTGTGGAAGGTCCGGCTCGAGCAGGCGTGTCCGCAAGGAGACGACGGTCACCGGCGAACCCGTGAATGCGGCCCGCTCCAGCTCGTCGTCCAGGCGTGAGGCCGCCACGGACTCGTGGAGGAGGCCGAGGCTGCCGTTCGCCGGCATCGCGGGATCGGCCTGCCGGTGCCGGTGCAGGCGAGCGACGGAGGTTCGCAGGCCGGACGCGGTGACGGCAGCAAGTCCGAACGCGCCCACGATGAGCACCAGCGGCAGGTACGCCGCCTGGTCCCACGCCCCGAACACGCGGCTGATCTGGACAGTCGCTGCAGATGCACCGATCGCCGCGAGCGCGCCAGGCCAGGTGCCGAGCTCGAGCGTCGCGATCGAGACCGCGACCAGAAGCAACCCGACCACGGCCGTGACGCCCATCGGCTCGACAGCCGCACTCAGGATCGTCGCCGACGAGATGACTGCGAACGACGCGACGATTCGGGCGCGAAGCCTAGTCGAGCTCGTCATCGACATCGTCGACCTGCGAAGCGGGGCCGAACCGGCGCCCGGCGAGCCAGCCGAGGATGAGGAGCGCCGCCAGCGCAATGAGGGCAATTTCGAACGATCCCATTGCAGGATCACGATCGATTCGCGCGCATCGGGCGCGGCGGCATGCGATGCTCTCGTGGATGGCGGCTCACGCGATGTGCCCTCACTCGCAGTCCCGCGGGCCGCGATCGGGCCCGAGAAGACCGATTACGGTCGGCCCAGGCACCGAATGGGCACCTGTGAGATCCGACACCGAGGGGCACGCGTCCAGTACCGAGCTCGTCGGACGGGAAGCATGGGCGTGCCGAGGAACCCGGTCAACAAGCCGGATACCCGGATACCTCGCAACGGCATGACAGATCCACGGGTGCGAGTCCGTGAGCGTGGCGGACCCCTCGCGCCCTTGGCGCGGGCCGCGATGGACAGACGGCCCGACCGCGCCATCGGCCGAGATGGGTGGGAGAATCAGCGTGTCCGCCGCGGTGAGATTTCCCTCGATCGCGAAGGACGTGTTGCGCGCATCAGCAGAGGGGACATCCG
>DATAIB010000250.1:0-6239 GCA_036262855.1 Candidatus Limnocylindrales bacterium | reverse complement strand
TGGCGCCCGGTTCACGGTCACCCTGCCCGCCTCGCAGCCCGCGGCGGCCACCATCGAGCCCGCATGATCCCCTTGACTCGCTTGGGCGCCTCGGCCCGCCCGGGCACCCGCACCGTCATCCTGGCCGCCTTCACGCTTGCCCTGCTCGCGGCGGGCGCCGGCTTCTGGATCCTCTTCGTTCGCGGAACGCCGCCGCCGCCAGTGGGGGCCGCCACGCCGTTACCCGGGTCGACGCACGCGGTGGTTGCCCCGAGCCCCGCCCGCACAGGGACGGCCGGCGCGACGTCGGCGCCGGGCGGGTCGGGCGATACCTGGACGATCGATCCGTCGATCGGGTCGTTCTCCGACTTCTCCGACTCGTTCGTCGGCTACCGCGTCAACGAGACGCTCGCGGGCAACAAGGCGAACACTGCCGTCGGCCGGACGCCTGCCGTCACCGGCACACTGATGCTGGACGGACAGCGAATCAGCAGCGTGGCCATCACCGCGGATCTCACGCAGCTCCAGAGCGACGACCAGCGCCGTGACGGCCAGCTCCGCAACCAGGGCATCGAGACGTCGAGGTTCCCGACCGCGACGTTCGCGCTGACGCAGCCGATCGACCTCGGGTCTGCGCCCGCGGATGGCGCGAGCTTCGACGTATCCGCGATCGGCGATCTCACGCTCCATGGCGTGACGAAGTCCGTGACGATCCCGATCCACGCGGTGGTCGCCGGTGACCTCGTGACCGTGACGGGGTCGGTCGAGATCCAGTTCGCCGACTTCTCGATCCAGCAGCCGTCCTCGTTCTTCGTGCTGTCGATCGAGGACCACGGCACCATGGAGCTGCAGCTGCAGTTCCGTCGCGGTTAGGAGGTCGGGCTCGGCGCGGGCGCCGCGGGGGAGCCGGCGCCGGGGGATGCCGTCGACTTCGCCTGGTTGACGATCGCCGCGGCTGCCCCCTGCGCCATGGTCGGGTCGACGGTCTCCAGCACGAAGACGCTGTCATTGACAACGAACACGTATTCGTCCGCCGCCTGGTCGCCGTAGGACACCTTCGTGACCGGGGTGCCGGACCAATCGAGGTTCGTGCTGACCACGCCGGGCGTGGTCGCGGCGAGCCACGCGCCGAGGATGGCGGTCCGGACGTCCGCGACCGGGAGCCCGTTGACGCGGAAGCCGAGGATGACCAGGTCGGTCGTGCCGGCTTCGTCGTACGCGTAGACGACCTCGAGATCGGACGCGGTCTTGCCGAGGTGCGTGATCGCGGCGTTGAGCGCCCGCCCATCGGATCCGCTGCTCAGGCTGGTCGCATCGACCGCCGACTGGATCGTCATGACGCTGTCGTCGATCGACGTTGGCACGAGGGCTTCGAGGATCGGCGATACCGGCGCGACGCTGTCGGCGGGGGCGTCGCTGCCGATGGCCCCCGAATCGTCAGTGGGTGCAGCTGACGGGGCGGACGACGCTGCGGGCGCGGGGGAGCCCGCAAGGCCGACGAGCAGCGCGCCGACGAGCCCGCCACCGAGGACGAGCGCCAGCGCGATGCCCACCCGCTCCGACATGGGGGTCGGCCGACGGCGCGGCGGTGGCGGCATCACGGGACCGCGAGACGCGCGACTCGACGCCGGGGTGCGCGCGACGCGCTTGGGGGTCACCATCGCTGTGCATGGTGCGACGGTTCTCGTGAGAGCGCCGTGAGAACGCCCGCCGAGGCCCGCCGCCCCGCTACAGTCGCGGACGATGGCGAGCGAGCGGTTCGATGTCGTGATCGTTGGCGGCGGCTCGGCCGGCTGCGTGCTCGCGAACCGGCTCTCGGAAGACCCGGGCACGCGGGTCCTCGTCCTGGAGGCGGGGCGACCGGACTGGCGCTTCGACGTCTTCCTGCACATGCCCGCGGCGCTCGCGTTCCCGATCGGCAGCAAGCTCTACGACTGGGGGTACCGATCCGAGCCGGAGCCGTACCTCCACGATCGGCGCGTCTACCACGCCCGGGGCAAGGTCCTCGGCGGCTCGTCGTCGATCAACGGGATGATCTTCCAGCGCGGCAACGCCATGGACTACGAGCGCTGGGCGACGACGCCGGGGATGGCCGACTGGGACTACGCCCACTGCCTGCCCTACTTCAAGCGCATGGAGACATGCCTGGCGGCCGCGCCGGACGACCCGTATCGCGGCCACTCCGGCCCGCTGGTGCTGGAGCGCGGGCCGGCGTCGAGCCCGCTGTTCGGTGCGTTCTTCGAGGCCGTCCAGGAGGCCGGCTACCCGCTGACGGACGACGTCAACGGCTACCGCCAGGAGGGCTTCGCCCCGTTCGACCGGAACATCCACAAGGGCCGGCGGCTCTCGGCGGCGACCGCGTACCTGGGACCGGCGATGCGCCGCCGGAACCTCGAGGTCCGGACGTCGGCGTTGGTGACGAAGATCGACTTCGAGGGCAGGCGCGCGACCGGCGTCGAGTACACGGTCGGGGCCGGCAGCCACCACGTGGAGGCGGGTGACGTCATCCTCGCCGGTGGCGCGATCAACACGCCGCAGCTGCTCCAGCTCTCGGGCGTCGGCGAGGCGGCGCACCTGCGATCACTCGGCATCGACGTGGTCGCCGACCTGCCCGGCGTGGGCGCGAACCTGCAGGACCACCTCGAGGTCTACGTCCAGCACGCGAGCGCCGAGAAGGTCTCGATGCAGCCGCACGCCACGCAGAAGTGGCGCCGGCCCTGGATCGGCTTCCAGTGGCTGTTCTTCCGGGGCGGGCCCGGCGCGACGAACCATTTCGAGGCGGGCGGCTTCGTCCGCGGCGACGACATCGTCGAGTACCCGAACCTGATGTTCCACTTCCTGCCGCTCGCGATCCGCTACGACGGCACGAAGCCGCCGGGCGGGCACAGTCACGGCTACCAGGTCCATGTCGGGCCGATGTACTCGGACGCCCGCGGCACCGTCCGGCTCCGTTCGACGGATCCGCGCGTTCATCCGGAGCTCCGGTTCAACTACCTCTCGACCGAGCAGGACCGTCGCGAATGGGTCGAGGCAATCACGGTCGCTCGGAACATCCTCGGCCAGCCCGCGCTGGCCCGCTACGACGCGGGCGAGACGTCACCCGGCCCGGCGGTGGCGACGGAAGCGCAGATCCTCGACTGGGTCGGCCATGACGCCGAGACGGCGCTGCACCCGTCGTGCACGACCCGGATGGGGACGGACGTCGATGGCGGCGCGGTCATCGATCCCTCGACGATGCGCGTGCACGGCCTCGAGGGGTTGCGCGTCGTCGATGCGTCGGTGTTCCCGTATGTCACCAACGCGAACATCTATGCGCCGGTGATGATGACGGCCGAGAAGGCGAGCGACCTCATCCGCGGCGACACCCCGCTGCCGCCAGAGGACGTGCCCTTCTACCGCCACGGCGCGGGGATGGCCACGCGCGCCTGACGTCGCTCTGTCCGTGCAGTTGCCAGATCGTCATCCAGTGGCGCTTCGCCGAGACGTTGCCGGCAACCCGAGCGCGCGTCGTCCTCGGGGATGCGGTCCTCCCACCTCGCCGAGCGTGCAACAACGTGCCGCGATGCCCGAAGCGTCACTTGGCGGCGATCTGGCACCGAATTGAGCGCCGGGAGGTTGCTCGGGGTCATCACGTGGTGATCTGGCAGCTCGACCGGCCCCCACCGTCGATACGCGTCACCACGTGATGATCTGGCGGAATCTCCCCCGATGCGGCGTGCGCCGCGCGGCGAGCTCCGGCGAGCGCCGCTCGCCGCGCTACGGGTTCTTGCGGGGTCGTCCGCCGCCGCGGCCGCCGGGAATGGGATTTCGGCTCAGGTAGATGCCGCCGTTGCGGACGCCGAGCTTCACGCTGCTGCCGCTCGCCTTGATCTGCTTCGCAATGGCGAGGCGAATGGTCATCAGCTTTTCGTTGTCTTCGAGCTCGACCTTCTTGATCGCCGACGCCGGCCCTGCGCCGAGCTCGTTGAGGGTCTTCTCGATCAGCGCTTCGCGGCGCTTGATCGCGAGCTGCCGCGGGCTCAGTGCCTTCGGTGCCTTCGGCTTTGGTGCCAGCTCCTCGAGCTTTGCATCTCGAACCTTGACCACGGGTGGGGGCCTCCAGGACGTGCAATGCGGTCGTACAACCGTCGGTCGCACAGCGTAGCGATTCCGGCGCGAAATTCATGCAACCCGGCGCCGGAAAGAATTGCGCGGCGGGATGGCCCGGAATTACTCCGGGATATTCGGTCGGCCGCGTTATCCGATCATCTGCCGGAGCGCGAAGATGACGTTCGCAGGCCGCTCGGCGAGGCGGCGCATGTACCACGGATACCAGGCGTTGCCGTAGGCGATCAGGTCGCGAACGAGGTACCCCTCGGACGCGAACCGGCGCTGCTGGTCCATGCGAATTCCGTACAGCATCTCGATCTCGAAGCTCGTCTTCGGCAGGCCCATGGCCTTCGCGTGCTCGGCGATCTGCTCGATGAGCCGCACGTCGTGCGTGCCCAGCCCGAGCCGCACCTGGTGGCCCTTCCGTGCGCCCTCGAGGAGCGCCACCGCGAGAGCGACGTAGTTCGCATCGACGTCATGGCGGGTCTGGTACGCGATCGCGGCCGGCTCTGCGTAGGCCCCCTTGACGAGCCGGATCTGCGGATCGAGCGGGAGCAGGCGCTGGATGTCCGCCGCGGTTCGCTTCAGGTACGCCTGGAGGCACAGGCCGGTGTTCGGATGCGCGGCCTTGAGGCGCTCGTAGAAGGCGATCGTGCCTTCGGCGTAGGCGCTGCCTTCCATGTCGACCCACAGCGTCTTGCCGGTCTCGGCCGCCTTTGCGGCGAGCCGCTTCGTGTGCTCGAGCGTCCGATCGACATCGAGGTCGAAGCCGAGCTGGGTGAGCTTGACGCTGACCTCGCCATCGAGGTCGCGGGCGCGGATGTCGCCCATCAGCCCGAGGTAATGCTCGGCGACCTCGTCGCCCTCGTCGAGCCTCGTGATGTTCTCGCCGAGCCGGGTGAACATGCTCGTGATCCCGTCGGCGCGGAAGTTCACGGCCGCGTTCAGGGCGTCCTCGGGCGCCTCGCCGGGCATGAATCGGCGGACCGCGCGCTTGGCGAACCACAGCTTCGGCAGGCGCTGGCGGAGCCAGGCATTCCGGGCCATCCAGAGCAGGAGGCGTCGCATCACCGCGCAGCCTACCGCGCCCGCGATTTCGCGGGAGGGCCGATCGGCCCATACTTGGCGAGTGAGTGGCGAGACCGCGCCCGGTACCCGACGCGAGACCGATTCCATGGGCGCCATCGACGTCCCGGACGACCATTACTGGGCCGCCCAGACGCAGCGCTCGCTCCACCACTTCGACATCGGCCGGGACCGGATGCCGGCCCGGATCATCCAGGCGTTCGGGCTCCTGAAGCTCGCAGCGGCCGATGTCAACGCGGGCCTGGGGCTCCTCACTCCGGAGCAGCGCGCGGCGATCGTCGCCGCGGCGCGCGAGGTCGCGGACGGCAAGCTCGCCGACGAGTTCCCGCTGCGGGTCTGGCAGACCGGCTCCGGCACGCAATCGAACATGAACGTGAACGAGGTCATCGCGGGTCGCGCCAACGAGGCGGCCGGCGGGCAGCGTGGCGGCAAGAGTCCCATCCATCCGAACGACCACGTCAACCGCTCGCAGTCCTCGAACGACACCTTCCCGACCGCGCTCCACATGGCCGTCGCGATGGCGCTGGTGGAGGACCTCGTGCCGTCGGTGACCGCCCTGCGCGACGCGCTCGACGCGAAGCGCCGCGAGTTCGACTCGATCGTGAAGATCGGGCGGACGCACCTCCAGGACGCGGTCCCGCTCACGCTCGGCCAGGAGTTCAGCGGCTACGTGGCGCAGCTCGACGGCGGCCTCACCCGGATCCAGACCACGCTGCCCGGGCTGTACGAGATCGCGCTCGGCGGCACGGCGGTGGGCACGGGGCTCAACTCGCACCCCGAGTTCGCGGAGCGCGTCGCCGCGCGGATCGCGGAGCTGACCGGCCTGCCCTTCGTCACCGCGCCGAACAAGTTCGCGGCGCTTGCCGGCCAGGAGGCAACGGTCTTCGCGTCGGGCGCGCTTCGCACGCTCGCCACGTCCCTCATGAAGATCGCCAACGACATCCGGTGGCTGGGCTCAGGCCCGCGGGCCGGCCTCGGCGAGCTGCGCCTGCCCGAGAACGAACCCGGCTCCTCGATCATGCCCGGCAAGGTGAACCCGACGCAGTCCGAGGCGATGACCATGGTCTGCGTGCAGGTCATGGGCT
>DATAIB010000249.1:0-1961 GCA_036262855.1 Candidatus Limnocylindrales bacterium | reverse complement strand
GGACCCTGGGCACTCGCATTCCTCGTGCTGCCCGTCGTCGCGTCCGACTTGTACCTCGGCAACATCCATGTGCTGCTGGCGGCCGCGATCGTGGGCTCGCTCCGGCGGCCGGCGCTGTGGGCGATCCCACTGCTGACGAAGCCCTCGATCGGAGTCGGGCTGCTGTGGTTCCTCGTGCGACGGGAATGGTCCAGGTTGATCGTCGCCCTTGGGGTGACTGCCGCCCTGGCGGCGCTGGCGTATGTCATCGCCCCGAGCCTGTGGCCCGCCTGGATCACGTACCTGCTTGACACCGGGGTCTCGCCGAACACGGGCGGCGCCTACGTCGTCCCCATCCCGCTGCTGATCCGCCTGCCTGCCGCGGTGCTGCTCGTGATCTGGGGCGCCCGCACGGACCGCCCGTGGATGCTCCCCACCGCCTCGATGCTTGCCCTGCCGGTGCTCTGGATGGTCGGCCTGGCGATGCTGGCCGGCGCGTTCGCCGTGTCGGCGTGGGGACCGCTTCGAGACGCCGCCCGCCGTTGGATTGCCCGCCCGACCTGGCGCTCCTAGCGCGGAAACGACGAACGCCGGCGCCCCGAGCGCCGGCGTTCGTCTTGCCCCTGGACCGAGAGCGTGGAGGGCGCTTCGGTCGCGATCTGTTCGGATGAGCGGCCCTGCTCGGGCCGGCGCGAGGTTCGGTCAGATGCCTTCCTGCGATCGGACCGAGCGAAGGCGAGGCGATGCGGTCGGTCGTGAGTCCGCGGTGGCCACCCGGCCGTTGGAGACGAGTGCAGCGCGCGGCACGATCGGGCCGCGGATCCCGTTGGAGCCCGTGCCGGCCGGACCGAGCCCGTTGGGGCCGATCCCGTTCGGACCCACGGTCGACGGCAGATGCGGGCCGTTCGGCCGCCCGTTGTCGCCGCGCCCGTAGGCGCCGTTGTCGGACGAGAACGCGGACCCGAGACGTCGCATCCGGACCGCGAGGTAGTACTCCATGACCTGGCGCACCTGCGACTCGCTCAGGGCCTCGTCGGCTCGAAGCGCGTACTCGATGCGCGCCGTCGGGTTCTGGACGCCGCCGCCCATGAGCCCGAGGTACTGCGGGCCGTCGTCACCCTCGCCGAGCTCGCGAAGGCCGCGGGCCAGCTTCGTGGCAGTGCCCAGCGAGGGCATCCGGTCGCCCCGCACCAGGCGCGAGATCGTCGAGTGGTCCACGCCCGATTGCTGGGCGAGCTGCCGCTGCGACATCTTCTTGGCCTTGAGCTGGGCACGAAGCCACTCGTTGAAGGCACGGCCGTTGGAGCGGGTCATGCCCCGGATGTTCGTGGGACCCCCTGTTCGACCATATCCCCCGTTCGTACGCTTCGATTCGGCGGACGCCGAGGGAGCCCGGACGAGCCGCCGCACGGTGGCGATGGGAGGCGCGTGGACAGGGGTGGTTCGGTGCGGTCGCGGACCGGCCGGGAGCCGCCTCGGGGTCCCGGTCAGGCTGGTACTGTCGTGACCCCCGCGCCGCGGCGCTTCGGCGAGATCGCGTAGGCAATCGACCCGAGGACGATGATCGAGAGCACGCTGATGGCCCGGTCCACGAGGGTGATCGCCAGCGCATCGTTCGGCGCGACGCCGTAGACGATCGTCAGCAGCCCGACGACACCCGTCTCCACGATCCCGATCCCCGCGGGCGTGAGCGGCACCGCGGTCAGCAGCGACCCCGACAGCGCCACGAAGAAGGCGCCGCTGATCCCGAGGTGGACGCCGGGCAGGTTGAACGCCTGCACGACCAGGTACAGGCGCATCGCCTCGGTGGCCCAGATCAGGCCGGTCACCACGACCAGGCGTGGCAGCGCACGAAGGCCGATCGAGCCGAAGACCCCTTCCTCGAACCGGTCGTACAGCTCGAGCACGCGGTGCGGGAGGGGCAGCCTCAGGATGATGCGGCGCCCGAAGTTGCGCATCGTGAGCAGCGCGCCGGCAAGGAG
>DATAIB010000248.1:0-3268 GCA_036262855.1 Candidatus Limnocylindrales bacterium | reverse complement strand
CGCGGCACGAACGTTGGTCGCCTCGCGAACCACGGCTTCGAGCTTGCCCGCCACGTGCTGGCGAGCCACCGCCGTGAGCGCGCGCTCGGCCTGGGTGCGAACCGCGATCGTGATGCCGGGCGGCACGATGTGGAGTGCCACGACGGTTGCCTCGTGGCGTCGTGCCAGCGCGCCCGCGACGTGCAGCGCCAGCTCGGCATGCGGGCCGCCCCGAACCGGCACGACGATGCGCCGGATGTCGCGGACACCGCGCTGCTTCACCACCGCGATGTCGCACGGCAGCTGCCGGAGCACCTCGTCGATCGTGGCCGAGAACGGGCCGGAGCCCACGCCGCCGCCGCCCTCGCGCGTGCTGGGCGACTTGCCACCCCAGCCGAAGACGATGAGGTCGGCCTCGAGCTCCGTGGCCGCCTCGACGATCCCCTCGGCGGCGTGGCGGCCGATGCGCACGATCGGGTGGATCGGGGTGCCGTCCGGAACGTAGTCCAGGACGTTCTGCAGGAGGCGGCGCGCATGGCGGGCGCGCGTCGCGCCCTGCGAGAGGGCCATGCCCTCGGGCACCTCGACGATGCCGAGCGCGGTCAGCTCGCCGCTGCGCGGGTCGAGCAGGTCCGCGCCGAGGCGGACGAGCTCCACCGCGGTGGTCGGGTTCGCGACCGGGATGACGATCCGAGCCGGCAGCACGGGCTCGGTCACGAGGCGTTCCACCGATCGAGCAGGTACGGCTTCAGCCGTTCGAACTCACGCGCTTGGCGCTCGACGCTGTCCTCGGCCTGCTCGGTCGTCAGGAAGCGGTTCTCGATCACGGAGCTTGCGGTCCGCCCGAAGTACACCGGGACGAGTGCCATGACGTGGTCCTCGAGGCGCTCCGGCTGGTCGCGCGCCGAGATGATGAGGTCGTAGATCACGCGGACCCACAGGTCGTCGGGGAACGAGAACGCTGCTGCGTCGTCCGCCGTCGCGATCGTGTCCGGCTTGGCGTCGCCGGCGTCCCGCCGCTCTCGCGCGGCACGAACATCGGCGGCGATGCGGCCGGCATCGCCGGCAAGCGCCACCACCTCGGCCAGCGTGGCGGGCGCGAGCATCTCGGACCACGCATCACCGAGCGTCGACGGTCCCGCCGCGAACTCGTCGAGCAGGCGCAGGACGTTGACGTCGAGCGGCGCCGGGTCGACGTACCGCTCGAAGCCGTAGCTCGGCGTTTCGTGGCTGCCGTGGATGTTCCGCCACCGCCCGGCGTTTGCCACCGCGAGGCGGAGGATCGTCGCGACGACCTGTCGGAACATGGGTCCGAGATCGGCCCCGGGGTCCTTGGGATCGTGGATCTTTGCGCCCAGGCGCGTCTGGCAGACGGCAAATCCTCCGGTGACGGCATGCGTCGTCATCCAGATGTCGATGCCGAACTTGGATACCTCGGGCGTCCAGTCGTCGGTCTTGAGGTAGTGCCGGACGAGATCGGAAGACACCCCGAAATCGCCACCGATCGGCTGCCGGATCCGATGCCCGTACAGCGCACGCGTCAACGGATACGTGACCGAGTTCGTGATCGTGCCGTCGTGCTTGTGCCGGGCGTACAGGGGCGCCACGAAGTCGTAGCCGCCCTTGAGGATCGGCCCGGCGAGGAGCTCGATCCACTCGGGTGCGATCGACCGGAGGTCGGAGTCGACGACCACCAGCGCCTGCACGTCCAGCTCGGCCGCCATCTCGAAGATGGTCCGCAGCGCGGCACCCTTGCCACCGGTCCCGTCGATCTCGGGGTACGTGAGCGAGACGCGGCGAAGCTTGTTGGTCGGCCGGACCAGGAGGATCCGCTCGATGTAGTCCGGCGCCTCGGTCTCGACGACGACGCGGCCCGTCCCGTCGGGCGATCCCGCGTCCGAGTTCACGACGACGGGCCGCAGGTCGGGGAAGTACTGGACCAGCCCGGCCTGAGCCGCCCGGACGACATAGCCGATCGTCGCAGCGTTCTTGAAGCTGGGGATGCCGACCATGATGTCCGCGCGTTCGAGGCGAGCGATCTCGTCCCGGATGGCCGGCGTCAGCACGGGCTGAGGCACCGGGTCACCGTACCAGAGATGCGGAAAACGGCCGTTTCGCGCCCTGCCCGGTGCATATCATCCGCGCGTGGCAGCAGGCGCCCAGGCAGCCCAGCGAACCGGCCTCCGACTCGTCGAGCGGCTGGCCGGGCTCACGCCGTCGGGCCGGGCCGGCGTCCCCGTCGCGTGGGCGCTGTACGACTTCGCGAACACGGTCTACTCGTACGCGATCGTCTCGTACGCGATGGGCCTGTGGACGGTCGATCGACTCGGCGCGGCCGACGGCCAGTTCTGGTTCGGGGTCGCGAACGCCGCGTCCGTCGGGCTGAACGCGCTCGTGTCGCCCGTGCTCGGCGCGATGTCCGACCGCGGCGGCCGACGGTTGCCGTACCTGTTGTCCTTCACGGCGCTCACGATCATCTCGTCGGCGGCGATCGCGCTCATCCCGAACGGCGCGTCCGCGCTCACGTGGCTCGGGCTGATCCTGTTCACGCTCGCGAACTTCTCGTACCAGGCGGCGCTCATCTACTACGACGCGACCCTGCCGGTGGTGTCGAAGCCGACGTCCCGTGGCCGCGTGTCGGGGATCGGCGTGGCGGTCGGCTACCTCGGCACGATCGCGATCGCGCTCCTGATCCTCGTCACGGACTCCGGGTCCAGCGGGCTCACGTTCATCATGGCCGCGATCCTGTTCGCCCTCTTCTCCGTCCCGATCTTCCTGCTCGTGAAGGAGCCGGCCGGCACCGGGTACCGCTTCCGCGTGGGCGACGCGATGGCATCCTGGGGGCAGCTGCGCACGACGGTTGCCCATGCCCGGGAGGTCCCGGGCCTGATGCGCTTCCTGATCGGGCGGTTCTTCTACACGGACCCGGTGAACACGGTGATCGTCGTGATGTCCGTGTTCGCGACGCAGGCCATCGGGCTGACGAGCGGGCAGGCGAACCTGGTGCTCCTGGGGCTCACGATCGCGGCGGTGCTCGCGAGCTTCGGCTGGGGCTATGTCGTGGAGCGCTACGGGCCGAAGCGGACGCTGATGTGGGTGCTGGCCACGTGGTGCGTCGGGCTGGTCATCGGCGGCGCGGTGCTGTCGCTGCCGACGTTCCTGATCGCCGGGATCCTGCTCGGCTCCGGGCTGGGCGGCGTCTGGACCTCGGATCGCGTGTTCATGCTGCGGCTGTCACCACCCGAGCGGATCGGGGAGTTCTTCGGGCTCTACGGGCTCGCCGGCAAGT
>DATAIB010000247.1:0-10771 GCA_036262855.1 Candidatus Limnocylindrales bacterium | reverse complement strand
GGATGGCGTCCCGCACATCACGCAGGATCCGATCCAGCCCGGCGCGTCGTTCACCTATGAGTTCACGGCGAAGACGACCGGCTCGCACATGTACCACTCGCACCACAACGCCACGGACCAGGTCGGGCGCGGGCTGCTCGGCGCGTTCATCGTGCATCCGAAGGACGAGAAGCAGCGCGCCGCCAGCAAGTACGGCGTGACCCAGGACATCGTCTGGATCAGCAACGACTCGCTCGGCGGCTTCACGATCAACGGCCGGGGCTTCCCCGCCACCGCGCCGATCGTCGCCACGCTGGGCGAGAAGATCCTCATCCGGTTCATGAACGAAGGCGTGATGATGCATCCATGGCATCTCCACGGGATGCCGATGCGCGTCGTCGCGCGCGACGGCTACGAGCTGGGCTCGGCGTCGTTCCGGTGCGACACGCTCGGGGTCAACCCGGGCGAGCGATGGGACGTCGTGATCGACTGCACGGAGCCCGGCGCCTGGGCGTTCCACTGCCACATCCTTCCCCACGCCGAGGGCCAGGACGGCATGTTCGGCATGGTCACCGCGCTGGTGGTCCAGGACGCGGCCGCGAAGGCGGCGTCGGCCCGGACCGGCCAGTCGTCGGTGGTCACGGCGGCCGCCTCCGCGGGCTCGACGGCGCTCCTCTGCCGGGTCCTGTGACCGTGACCGCGGCGCACGTGGCGGCCCCGCCGCAGCCGCGCCCGCGGCGAGCCGTGCAGCGCGTGCTCCTCGCCACGGACCTTTCGCCTGCCTCGGAAGCCGCGACCAGCCAGGCGATCGACCTGGCGCGCGGACTCGGCGCGAACTTGCTGGTGGTGAGCGTCATCGACCCGGACGCACGGGCCTCGCTCGGTGCCCGGGGCGAGCGGATGGATCAGCGGCGCGCCGCTCGCGAGCTGGCAGCGCAAGCCGTCGTGGTACGCGGCCGGCAGGCGGGCATCGCGGTCAGCTTCCTGATCTGGGAGGGTGATCCCGGTCCCGCGATCGTCGAGGCCGCCGCTGCCGAGGAGGCCGACATCGTCGTCGTCGGCAGTCACGGCCGCGGCCGCGTCGGGCGGTTCGTGCTCGGCAGCGTGTCCGATCACGTCGTCCGCAACGCGACGGCTCCGGTCCTCGTCGTCCGGCCCTGAGCCGGGCTGGAGCCGCGGGGCTCCGTTCCTCCGTCCCCCGCCCCAGTGCCGAACGGCCCGGTACCAACGGCACTCCCCCGACCTGCCGAGACGCCCTCCCTTCGTGCCGTTCGGCAAGGACCTGATCACGCCTCCCGCTGCCACTGTTGGCACAGAGATCAACAGCAAGGCAATCAACCAGCCAGTGAAGGGAGAACTTCGATGCACGGACGGATGCGCAATCTCGGCATCGTCCTCGCGGTGATGGGCCTCGGCTTCGTCGCCGCGGGCACGTTCGCATTTGCGAAGACGGCCGAGGGCTACACCAGCCTCAACGCCCTGAGCGCAGCCCAGGACGTCCGCCTCAGCTACAACGACCAGGGCCAGCTCACCGACCACGGCGATGCGGCCTCGGCGCAGTCCATCCTCGCGCTGCTCCGCGATGAGTGGAAGTACCCGGTCAACATGAGCGACCTGAACCCGAATGACCCGGTCGTGAACACGGCCTCGGAGTTCATGTTCCAGATGGCCACGATCACGCACCACATCACCAGCGGCACCCAGACGGTCGTGCTGCCGGCGGATGTCACCGCGGCTGACGGCACGGTCTACAAGGCCGGGACGTATGAGTTCGCGGTCGACGGGCGCTACTTCAGCCAGTTCAACCGCGCCAACCCGATCGAGGGCAAGGCCCGCGATCAGGCCTGGAGCGCCACCGGCCTCGCGCTCATCTCGAACCTCGGTGTCGGCACCGCGACCGCCACGGCCCTCCAGCTGGGCCTCGGGATCGCAGGCATCTTCGCCGGCTTCGGCCTCTTCGCCCTGGTCGCAGGCTTCGGCCTGGTCTGGGTCGCTCGGGCCGCGACGGCAGAGGAGCGAGCACCGAAGGTGGTCCTCCAGCCGCGGGCGATGCCCGCCTGAACCACTGGGCGGAGGCCCCCTTGCTCCCTCCCCCGGTTCCCAGGACCCGGCCCTCGCGAGAGGGCCGGGTTCTTTCGTTGTCGGGAGACCTACCGGGTGTACGCGCCGCCCGGATCGAGCTCCTCGCGGATGAGTCGCAGCTCCTCGGCGGTTGGTTGGGGCGTCGTCGCCAAGGTCGCGGCAACCCTCGGCTCCCAGCCGGTAGCCGCACGAACGTCATCGAGCGTCACGCCCGGATGCAGCGAGTCGATGCGCATCTCGCCCGTCTCGTCGAAATGCCAGATCGCGAGGTCCGTGACCACGACGGACGGCCCGCGCCCCAGCCAGCCCTGCTCACGCCGGATCCGTTCGGAGTTCTCGGCGCCGCCAAGGTTTCCGGGTGAGGTGCGGAAGTCGATCGTCTCCACGAAGGACCGCGTGGACTGCCGCATGATCAGGAACACCTGCCGCGCATTGATCGCGATCTCGCACGCGCCGCCACTGCCCGGGAGTCGTGTCTTCGGATCGTCGTAGACGCCGATGACGGTGGAGTTGATGTTGCCGAACCGGTCGACCTGGGCCGCGCCCAGGAACCCGACGTCGACCAGCCCGCCCTGCAGGTAGAGCGAGAAGAGGTCCCACATCGACACGACGCTCGTGGCGCCGGTGACGATCGTGGGGTCGCCGATCGACAACGGCAGCCGCGCCGGCTCCGCCCCGAACACGCCCGATTCGTAGACGAGCTCGAGATCCGGGGTCACGGTCCGCTTCGCGAGGTTGACCGCGATGTTGGGCAGCCCGACACCCACGAAGCAGACTCGCTGGCCCGCGAGCTCGCGGGCAGCTGCCACGATCATCATCTCGTTCTTCGAGAACGGCGCCACGCCCGCGTGGGTCGCGCTGTCGCTCATCGCCGCGCCCGGAAGATCTCGATCGGGTTGCCGTCCGGGTCGTCGAGGACGACCTGCTGGCCGCCCGGTCCCGTGATGATGTCGTTGCGGAACGTCGCGCCGGCGGCGCGCGCGCTCGCGACGACCGCATCGATGTCGCCGACCTCCATGACGAACCGGTTCCAGCCGCCGGGCTCGGGCTGGCGCCCGTCGGGCATCGGCCGCGCCGCGGAGCTGGTGGGGCCGCTCAGCCAGAGGACGAGGTCCGCGTGGGACATGCGCGCGAAGGCGGGCCCCATCTGCTGGTCCAGCTTGAACCCGAGGACGTCCCGATAGAACGCGACCGATCGATCGACGTCCGCGACCATGTACCGCACCGACGCGCTCATGCAGGCCTCACTGGTAGCGCCCGTAGTCCACCGATCCGGACGGCGCCGAGCCCGGCCTCAGGGCCGCCATCCGCTCCCCACCGAGCTTCTCGATGTAGGCGGCCCGGCCATCGACGTCGAAGACCCAGTCGCGGAGCCAGCCCTGGATCGCGTCCTCATCCCTGGTGATCGCGTCCCAGTCAAGGTAGAACCGGTTGTCGCGGTCGTATGCCCCCTGGACATACGAGGGGTGCGCGCCGTACGGCTCGACCACGACGGCGTCGACGATCAGGCCGGGGATGACCGTTCGGTTCGGGTCCGCCCGGACCACCGATTCGTCGACCAGCTCCTCGACGACCACGATCACCCGATCCGCCGCAAATGCGGCCTCCTTCTGGCAACCGAGGAGGCCCCAGATCTGCGTATTGCCGTTCGCATCGGCCCGTTGCGCGTGCACGATCGACACATCCGGCTTCAGGGGCGGGACGGCATACACCTTGCCGTCGCCGTAGGGAGAGTCGATCTCCCGAATGAGCGGGTTTGCCTTGGGCAGGTCCGTCTCGAAGTAGGAGCGCAGCGGGTAGAACGGCAGGTTCGCGGCGCCCGCGGTGTACCGCCCCACCATCCCGAAGTGGCTGTACTCCTCGACCTCGAGTCGAGGCAGCTTGCCGTCACCGTCGCCCGCGGTCGACGGTTCGATGCGCCGCCGGATCGCGCCGAGGCCCCCGACGCCGGGGTTGCCGAGCCAGCTGAAGATCAGCTTGCGGGCCACGCCGGCGGCGATCATCTGGTCGTAGATCAGGTCCGGGGTCATCCGGGCGAGCGTGAGGTCGCGCCGGCCCTGCCGGATGATCTCGTGGCCCGCCGCGAACGAGATCAGGTGGGTGAACCCCTCGATGGCGACCGTGTCGCCGTCGCGCACGAGCCCGGCAACCGCGTCGTGCATCGATGCGACCTTCGACGTGGACATGGGTCAAGTATCGGGGATTGGTCCCGGCGGAGCGTGAAGGAGGTCGCCTCGGCCAGCCGATGGTGGCAGCTACGCGGCACAGCGCCCACACGACGCGCCGCGAGGAGCCGGCGATAGAGCTCGGTGATGACCAGGAACAGCGCCGGCAGCGCGACGAGCAGCACGAATCCATTCGGCCACCTGAGCAACTCGAGGACGCTGCCGAGGCCCGAGACGGACCACAGGACGCGACCCCGAACGAGTCGTGCGGGCACGGCCGCCGGATCCTGGGCGGCGTTGGCGTCACCGCGCGTGTGGAACGCCGATGCGTCCTCCGGCACCGGCCCGATGACGCGATGCGTGACGATGCGGCCGGGCTCGAGCGGATCCTCGAAGACGATCGGCATGCCAGCCCGCACGTCGGACGCATCGATCTGCCCGACGACGAGCAACGAGCCCACCGGGTAGGTCGGGCTCATGCTCCCGCTGAGGACGGCCTGGAGCTGCCATCCGAGCAGCCACGTCGCGACCAGGAACGTCGCGAGCGGCAGCAGGACGGCAACGACAAGGGCGGCGAGGGCAGCCGTCAGCCACCCTCGCCAGCCACGAGCGGTCAGGACGGCGCTCCGTCGAACGCGTACTTCCATTCGACCTTGTCCGACTGTGCCTGCTGGATGTCCGCCAGCGTCGCGCCGGCCTGGCCGGCCACGAGCATCTGCACCGACACGTAGATGCACGCTGCCTCGCCGGGATCGAGCGTGCCGATTGCCGCGCCATCGGATGCGAGGCTGGAGAAGAGCGGTGAGATCGCGACGACCGATGCCTGCGTGGCGCAATCGATGCGCCCGACGTTGCCGAGGAGCACCCCGCTCAGCTCGCCATCGCCAACTGCGGCGGTGCCGCACGTCGCGTCGCCCGCGGCGGCCTCATCGCCCGTGCAGCCGGTTTCCGTGTCCTCCACGTCGATCGCCTTGACCGACAGGTCGAGCGCGGCAGACCCATGGTTCCGGACACACAGCGCCATGAAGCCCGAGGCGCCGCCGGGCTGCAGATCGGTTGTCGAGACGACGCCGGTCTCCAGGTCGTCGACATACGCGGCGCCGTCGCAGTTGCCGGTGCCCGGAAGCGGCGTCGCGATCTGGAGATCCGCAACGCGCGCCTGCGCTCCGCTTTCAGCCGAGTTCGTGCCCGTGGTGGCGCGGTCCGTGAAGACCGCGAAGATCCCGGTGAAGTTCATCGCCGTGATCACGAGGCCCAGGGCCATCGTGACCGTGAGCAGTCGCCGCATTCCGTCACTCCCTCCGTTCTTCGTTCAGGGCGGTCGTTCCGTCCGTGGTGAGGAGCGCGAGCTCCGTGCGCGACCGGAGTCCCAGCTTGCGGAAGACGCCCGCAAGATCGATGGCGACATCGGCGGCTGCGATGCCGAGGCGCGTTGCCACCTGCTCGTCGGAGAGACCCTCCGCGACCAGTCGCGCAACCCGTGCCTCGCGCAGGCTCAGCCTGCGCAGCCCTGCCTCCATGGCCATGCTGCGCAGCCTCGGGGCGCGCGGTAATGCGCCGGTCATGCGGCGGTGATGCGTCCTTGAACGGCCGGTAACGCGTGCCAGAATGGCCGCGGGAGGGTGGGTCGCACGGTGGACTTCCGGATCCTGGGCAGGCTGGAGGTGGTGGCCGACGGCGCCGACGTGGCGCCGCGTCGGGCGCAGCCGCGCGTGGTCCTCGCCATGCTGCTGCTCCACCCGAACGAGGTCGTCACCACGGACCGCCTCGTCGACGCGTTGTGGGGCGATTCGCCGCCGCCGACCGCCGACAAGGCGCTGCAGGGCCACGTCTCCATCCTGCGCAAGGCCCTTGGGTTCGATCGGCTCGTGACGGAGCGCGGTGGCTATCGGCTCGCCGTCCTGCCTGGCGAGCTCGATGCGGAAAGGTTCGCGATTGCGGCCGCCGCCGCGCGAACCATCCCGGACGCGGCTGCGCGGGCGCACGCCCTGGTCGATGCGCTGGCGATGTGGCGCGGTGATGCCCTGGCCGATCTCGCGAGCGAGCGCACGGTCCAGGCTGATGTCGCGCGACTCGATGCCGCCCGGCTCGGGGCACTCGAGGCGTGGGCCGGGTCGGAGGTCGCGGGCGGCAACCACGCCGGGGTCCTCGGGGAGCTCGAGCGCCTCGTTGCCGAGCATCCCCTGAGCGAGGGCCTTCGCGCCGACCTGATGCTCGCCCTCTACCGGGCCGGCCGCCAGTCCGATGCGCTGCGCGCCTACCGCGAGGGCCGTCGGGTGCTCGCCGAGGAGTTGGGGATCGAGCCGGGGACGCAGCTCCAGCTGCTCGAGCGCCAGATCCTCGCGCACGATGCCGCGCTGGACCTCGCCGTCGAGCCGTCCGCGGCGGAGCTGCCGGTGCCACGCCAGGAGCGGAAGACCGTCACGGTCCTGGTCATCGAGGTGGTCCCCGCCGATGCGACCGACCCGGAGGACCTCGAAGCGGCGGCGCAGCCCGCGCTTCAGCGCATCCGGACGCTCGTGGAGCAGGTTGGCGGGCGAGCCGAGCCGCTGTTCGCGAATGCGCTCGTCGGCGTGTTCGGCGCGCCGCGCGCGCACGACGACGACGCGCTCCGAGCCGTCCGCACGGCCGTGGAGCTCCTCGGCACCCCGGTCGCCGGCATCGAGCTGCGCGGCGGCATCGAGACCGGGGAAGCGCTGGTCACGATCGACGGCGCCGATGTCTCGATCACCGGTCAGGTGCTCGGCGCAGCATCGCGACTGCAGGTCACCGCACCGGTCGGCGCAATCCGCGTGGGCCCCACGACCCATGCGGCGACCGAGGCCACCGTCGACTACGAGGCGCTCGAGACTGGCGGCTGGGTGCCGCGGCGGCTCCGTCTCGCGGACGAGCTCCAGCGGCCGGAGCCGCCATTCGTGGGTCGTACCGATGAGCTGGGCCAGCTCGAACGGATCTTCGCCCGGGCGCGGGATGGCCGATCGGTCCAGCTCGTCACGGTCACGGCGGAGCCCGGCGGCGGCAAGTCGCGCCTGATCCGCGAGCTGCGTGGCCGCCTCGAGACCCCGCCCCCAGCCGGCGAGGCAGGCGTCGCGCCCGACCCGGACACGCCGGACGCCCCGCGGTGGCTGCAGGGTCGGTGCCTGCCGTACGGCAACGGCCTGACGTTCTGGGCGCTCGGCGAGATCGTGAAGGAGTGGGCCGGAATCCTCGAATCGGATGACTCGGCGGCGTCGGGCGACAAGCTGGCGGCGGCGGTCGCGGCACTCGAACCCGACGACAACCGCAGGACCTGGCTCGGCCGGAGCGCCGCGCCGCTCGCGGGCATCGAGGACGCCACCGCGTCGGGCGACCGCGAGCAGGCCTTCAGCGCCTGGCGCCAGCTGATCGAAGGCATCGCCGCGGAGCAGCCGCTGGTGCTCGCCTTCGAGGACATCCACTGGGCCGACGAGGCGCTCCTCGCGTTCATCGACCACCTCGTCCAGCACGCGGCTGACGTGCCCATGCTCGTCCTGTGTACAGCCCGGCCGGAGCTGTTCGAATCACATCCCACGTGGGGTGCGGGCCGCAGGAACTCGACGAACCTGACGCTCCAGCCGCTCAGCGACGTCGACACGGGCCGCCTGCTGCATGCCCTCCTCGGTCGCGAGGCCGCCCCCGACACCGTCCGGCGCGCGGGCGGGAACCCGCTCTACGCCCACGAGCTCGCGCGCCTCGTCGCGGAGCCGGGCACGGAAGCCGGACCCATCCCCGCGTCCCTCCAGGCCGTCATCGCCGCCCACCTGGATGCGTTGGCGCCGGATCTCAAGATCGCCGCGGCGAACGCAGCCGTCGTGGGCGAGGTCTTCTGGCCGGGCGTGGTCGCGGAGGTGGGCGGCGTCGATGCCGCGCTGGTCGAGACGCGGCTCCATCGGCTCGTCAGCAACGAGGTCATCCGGCGTCGACGTCGATCGGCCGTGGCGGGCCAGGATGAGTACGAGTTCCTGCACGTGCTCGTCCGGGACGTCGCGTACGGCCAGATTCCACGGCGTGACCGCATCGGCAAGCACCGCGCTGCCGCGGCGTGGATCGAGCGCCTCGCGGAGGATCGTCCGACCGCGCACGCCGAGCTCGCCTCGCACCACTACGTCGAGGCGCTCGACCTGGCGCAGCGGCTCGGTGCCCACGAGCAGGTGCCGGAGCTGCGTGCCCGGGCTGTCGCATCGCTCGCGCTCGCCGGCGACGGTGCACGCACGCTCGACGTGGCGAAGGCCGAGTCGCTGTATCGACGCGCGCTGGCGCTCTCGACGAGCGATGACCCCGGCCGTGGTCGCGTCCTCGGGCGACTCGGCGTGCTGACGGAGTACACCGGGCGCGCGGACGAGGCGGAGCGGCTGTGTCGCGAGGCGATCACGACCCTGCGCTCGACCGGCGACGATCCCGATGCCGCTGCCGTAATGGTGAACCTCGTCCAGGTGCTGTGGCGGCTCGGGCGGCCGGAGGACGAGCGTCGCCGGCTCCTCCTCGACGCCATCCGGATCCTCGAGGCGGCCGATCCCGGAGCGGAGCTCGTCAACGCGTACTGCCAGATGGCGGCGATCGAGCTGTACGAGGGTCGCGCGCCGGCAACCCTGGAGTGGTCCCGAACGGCCCTCGGTGTTGCCGACGAGCTGGGCGCCGCGGTGCTCAAGATCGAGCCGCTGCACTATCGCGGCATCGCGCGGTTCGAGATGGGCGACCTCGGCGGGATCGAGGACATCCGGTCATCGGTGCAGCTGGGGCTCGAGGCCGGCCTGAGCTGGGAGGTCGGGCTCGTCCAGACGGATCTCGGTGCGACCCTCTGGCTGAGCGAAGGACCGGCGGTTGGCCTCGAGGCCAAGCAGGTCGCGGCGTCGTTCTGCGCCGACCGCGGCCTCTCCTACCTGGAGCGAACGACCCGCGCCGAGAGCCTGTGGCTCCAGTACGACGCGGGCGAGTGGGACGCCGTCATCTCGACCGCGGACGAGCTGATCGAGTGGGAGCGCGAGCGCGGGCCGGGCCGCATCACCACGATCGCGACCACGGCGAAGGCCCGCGTGCTGGCATCCCGCGGCGACGTGGACGCGGCAGTCGAGCTCGAGGCGCAGTTCATCGCCCGCGCCCGCGGCATCGGCGATTCGCAGGATCTCGTGCCCGCGTTCGCATCGGGCGCCGCGATTCACGCCGCAGCGGGCGACGGGGAGGAAGCCGTGCGGCTCATCCGCGAACTCGCAGCAGCGATGCAGGACCGCGATCCATCCAAGCGCGCCCACGAGCTGCCGACGGCGACGAGAGTCGCAGTCGCATTCGGCGCGGCAGACGTTGCCCGCGCGATGATCCCGGAGGGCGAGCCGAACTACCTGCGATCCCGGCTCTGCATCGCTGCCAGCCGCGCGATGCTCGCCGAATCGGATGGCGCGGACGAGGAGGCCGCGTGGCTGTACGCCGAAGCGGCGGAGGGGCTGGCGTCGTACGGCTGGCCGCACGAGGAAGCCCATGCGCAGCTGGGCGCCGCACGGTGCCGCATCGCGCTCGGGCACGCCCGCGACGCGGAAGCGGCCCTTGCTCGGGCGCGCGAGCTGGCGCTCGCGCTCGGTGCGCTGCCGATGCTCGCCGAGATCGACCGCCTGGAGGTTGCGGCGACCGCCTAGCGAGCGAGCGGCACCCTCCGAGCGGGATCGGCGTTAGGCGTCGACCTCGCCGTCGTGCATCGCGCCGCCTGCGGCGGCCTGGCGGGCGATCTCCTTCGGGTGCGTGGCGACCGCCTCGACCGCCTCGCCGAAGATCCGCATCGCCGTGTCGACCTCGCTGCTGGAGACCACCAGCGGCGGGCACATCCGGACCGTCTGCTTGCCGCACTCGAGGACGAGCAGGCCGCGCGTGAAGCACGCCCACTGGACCTCTTCGGCGAGCTCCGGGCTCGCGAACTCGACGCCGATCATGAGTCCCTTGCCGCGGACGTCCAGGACGGACTTCGGGAAGCGCTCGCGGATCTCGCGCAACGCGGTCATCGCCTGCTCGCCGCGCGCCGCCGCGTTCTCCATGAGGCCGCCTTCGAGCAGCTCGATCGTGGCAAGCGCCGCGGCGCACGCGACCGGGTTGCCGCCGTACGTGGAGCCGTGGGCGCCGATCCCCCAGTGCTCCATGATCCTGGCCGGGGCAACCATGGCGCTGAGCGGCATGCCGCTCGCAATGCCCTTGGCGGTGAGCAGGATGTCCGGCTCGATGCCGAAGTGCTCGATCGCCCACATCTTGCCGGTGCGGCCCGCGCCGGACTGGATCTCGTCCGCGATGAGCAGGATGCCGTGCTTCGTGCACAGCTCTCGCAAGCCGGTCATGAAGCCCTGCTCGGGAACGATGTAGCCGCCCTCGCCCTGGATCGGCTCGATGACGACGGCCGCGACCTCGTTCGCCGGGATGAGCCGGTTGAAGAGCACCTCGTCGAAGTACTTGAGGTCCTCGACGGTGCCGTAGGGCGCGTGGTAGATGCCCGGCAGGAGCGGGTTGAAGCCCGCGTGGTACTTGGCCTTCGATGCGGTCAGGCTCACGGC
>DATAIB010000246.1:0-2842 GCA_036262855.1 Candidatus Limnocylindrales bacterium | reverse complement strand
TCTTGCCGGCGCGGGCGGTCTGGCCGGCGCGGGCGGTCTGGCCGGCGCGGCGAGAATCGATGCATGTCGACGCATAACCGAGATGGCGCCTCGTCAGGGCGCGCCGGCGACGGCTTCGACGCCTGTGGATATGTACCGACGCGCATCGGTTTTGCGGCAGGGAGACAACGACCATGAATGCGGCGGCAGCTCCGAAGCGCGCGAACCCCCTCGCCTTCATCGACGCCGAGATCGAGGACTTGAAGCAGAAGCAGCTCTACCGGCCGCTCCGGGTGATGAGCGCCGCCCAGGGGCCGGTCACCGTCGTCGACGGTCGCGAGGTCATCTCGCTGAGCTCCAACGACTACCTCGGGCTGACCCACCATCCGCGGCTGCGCGACAAGGCCATGGCCGCGCTCGGCGAGTTCGGCGTGGGCTCCGGTGCCGTTCGGACCATCGCCGGCACGATGGGTGAGCACGAGGCGCTCGAGGCCGAGCTGGCCGCGTTCAAGGGTGTCGAGGCAGTCCTGACCTTCCAGTCGGGATTCACGGCGAACACCGGCGTCATCCCGACCATCACGGGCGAGCAGGACCTCATCGTCTCCGACGCGCTCAACCACGCCTCGATCATCGACGGGATGCGCCTGTCCAAGGCGCCTCGCAAGGTGTTCCCGCACAAGGACATCGCGTCATTGCGCGAGATCCTCCACGAGGCCAGGACGAACGGCCGCGCCGACGGCGCTGGTCCTTACCGCCTCATCCTCGTCGTCACCGACGGCGTCTTCTCGATGGACGGCGACATCGCGCCGCTGCCGGAGATCGTCGAGGCGGCCGAGGAAGTCGGAGCGGCGGTGTACGTCGACGACGCGCACGCGTCGGGGGTCCTCGGCCGAAACGGGCGGGGGTCCGTGGACCACTTCGGGCTGAAGGGCCGCGTCGACATCCAGGTCGGGACGATGTCGAAGGCGATGGGCGTGCTCGGTGGCTACGTCGCCGGCTCGCAGGCACTGCGCGACCTCCTCGTGCAGCGCGCCCGGCCGTTCCTCTTCTCCACGTCCCACCCGCCGGCCGATGCAGCGGCCTGCCGCGAAGCGATCCGGGTGATGCTCGACGAGCCCGAGCGCATCGAGCGGCTGTGGGCGAGCACGAAGCGCTTCAAGGCGGAGCTCACCCGGCTGGGCTTCGACACCGGCCGCTCCGAGACGCCGATCACGCCGATCATCGTCGGCGACTCGGGCCTCGCCAACCGGTTCTCCGCGCGCCTGTTCGAGGAGGGCGTGTTTGCCACCTCGGTCATCTACCCGACCGTCGCCCTGGACCAGGCGCGTCTCCGGACGATCGTGACGGCGGCGCTGACCGACGACCAGCTCGATCGCGCCATCGAGGCGTTCGCGACGGTGGGCCGGGAGCTCGGGATCATCGCGGGGTGACCGGCGCTCGGGGGCGGCTCGCGTGACCGCGAACCCGCCCGTCGGGGAGGAGCCGGAGCGCCTGGACCTGCCGCTCGACGCGCACCTGCACACGGACCAGTCGCCCGACAGCGCCGTCCCCATCGACGTCTACGCCGCGCGGGCGATCGAGCTCGGCATCGCCGAGATCTGCATCACGGACCACGTCGACTTCGACCCGCGCGACCCGGCGTATCGGTACACGCGGTTCGAGGACCGGGAGCGCACCGTGCGCACCGCGGCCGAGCGCTGGGCCCGCGAAGGCGTGACGATCCGCTTCGGCGCCGAGCTCACGTACAACCGGAAGTGGGACGCCGACGCTCGGGAGCATCTTCGCCGCTACCGCTACGACTACGTGATCGGGTCGGTCCATGACTGGCCCGAGTCGCCCTACTGGCCGTCGCGCGTGCAGCGCTGGATCGAGGGCCAGTCGCTCGACGACATCGTGGCGCCGTACTACACGGAGATCATCGCCGCGGCGCGCTCGGGGCTGTTCGACACGATCGGCCACCTCGACGTCGTGCGCCGGTACCTGTACCCGATGATCACGACCGCGGACCTCGCGACCCGCCCCGACCTCCAGGAGCCGGCGCTGCGAGCGATCATCGAGTCCGGCACGGCGCTCGAGGTCAACAGCTCGGGGCTTCGCTATCCCGGCAACGAGACGTATCCTTCGGCAGCCGTGGTCGCGCGGTTTCGCGAGCTGGGGGGCGAGCACGTGGTTGCAGGATCGGACGCCCACTCCCGTGGGTCGTTCTCGGCCCGTCTGGACACGTCCTACGGGCACATCGAGGCGGCGGGCTTCGACTCGCTGACCTTCCGCCGTGGCGCCGAGCGGGTCAGGGTCCGGGTGCCAGGACGCACCCGACAGTACCCCTGACCCCCTTGCATCCCTAACGCGCGCTCGCGATCCTCGTTACTCAATGGACGACGAAACGCTCGATCGGCTCGTCACCGAGGCCAAGCGGGGTGACCGCGAGGCCTTCGGACGCATCTTCGATGCGTATGCCGCGCCGATCCATCGGTTCATCGCCAGCCGCGTCTTCAGCCCGAGTGACGCGGAGGACCTGACGCAGCTGGTCTTCGTCAAGGCCCTGGAAGCGCTGCCGCGATACGAATCGCGCGGCATCCCGTTCGGGGGCTGGCTGTTCCGGCTGGCCAGGAACGCGATCATCGATCAGGTCCGGACGCACAAGGACAACCTGCCGCTCCTCGCGGCGGTGGCCCGCGAAACGGACGAGGCAGGACCCGAGCAGCGCGCAGCGCTGAGCGAGGATCTGGACCGCCTCGCCGAGGCGCTGAAGGAGCTGACCGACGATCAACGAGAGGTCATCGAGCTGCGCTTCTTCGCGGGTCTGTCGGTCCTCGAGGCATCGCTGGTGATGGGACGCCAGGAAGGCACCATCCGCGGCCTC
>DATAIB010000245.1:0-3117 GCA_036262855.1 Candidatus Limnocylindrales bacterium | reverse complement strand
CGCGAGCTCTCCCTGGGCGACCCGGCGGCTGAGCCGGACCTCGACGGCTGGCGCCGCCTCGTCGACAACATCAAGCGCGACAAGCCGGAGCTCGAGATCGCCCTCGTCGGCAAGTACATCGAGCTGCCCGACGCGTACCTCTCGGTCACCGAGGCGCTCCGCCATGCCGGCTGGGCGAACGGCGTCGATGCGAAGGTCCGCTGGGTCGACTCCGAGGCGCTCACGCGCGAGAACCTGTACGAGCAGCTCGAAGGCGCGGCCGGCATCCTCGTCCCGGGTGGCTTCGGCCATCGCGGCATCGAGGGCAAGGTCCTCGCCGCGCACTTCGCGCGCGATCACCACGTTCCCTACCTCGGCCTGTGCCTGGGTCTCCAGTGCGCGGTCATCGAGTTCGCGCGCCAGGTCATCGGCTCGAAGGACGTGAACTCGACCGAGTTCGACATGTTCACGACGAACCCCGTGATCGACTTCATGCCCGACCAGCGCGACATGGAGGACAAGGGCGGGACGATGCGGCTCGGGCTGTACCCGGCCAAGCTCACGCCCGGCACGAAGGCCGCCGAGGCGTACGGCCAGGAAGTGATCTACGAGCGGCATCGACACCGCTTCGAGGTGAACAACCAGTACCGCCAGCAGCTCGAGGGCGCGGGCATGATCCTGTCGGGCCAGTCGCCCGATGGCCGGCTCGTCGAGATCGTCGAGCTCGAGAACCACCCGTGGTTCGTGGCCTCGCAGTTCCACCCGGAGTTCAAGTCGCGCCCCGAGCGGCCGCACCCGCTGTTCGACGGCTTCGTGAAGGCCGCGATGCAGCCGCATCCGCCGGTCCGGCACCACCAGCCGGTCGAGGCCGCGGAGCCCCAGATCATCGAGGTCGCGCCGAAGGCCTGATCGTGGTGGCGGGTCCCGGAGGGCGCGACCGGGGGCGCTGCGAATGCACTGCAAGGCGCGATCGGCCATCGCCGAGCAAGATTCCGGGTCCGATGTTCGAGTACACCGCACTCGTCGACGCGCCGGTCAAGCGCTTCACGTCGATCGTCACCGATCCGGAGCCCGAGGAGTCTCCCGTCGTCGTCGCCGTCGTGACGACGATTCCGCCTGTGGCCGTGCCTGTCGTGGAGGCACCTGCGCTGATCATGGCGGTCGAGCCGGAGCCGGCAGAGCGCGAGGCTGAGCCGATCGTGGCAGCCGCGATTCGGGGACCTGTCGCGAACCCGACGCCGCTCGCGGCCCCGGCCCCACGGCCGCGAACCTCCGCAGCGCTCGACCCGACCTCCAGGCCGTCGTTCCTGCCCGCGCTCATCGGGATCGCCGCCGCCGGCGTCACGGCGATGTGGTGGCTGCGCCGCGACTCGCACGATCGATAGGGAGCGCTGGCGGGGGCCAAGGCGGGTCGAGGACTAGAATCGCAGTAACCCACCGAACGACCGACCCGCATCGGAGCGCCCCTCATGAAGCTGTTCCTCGACACCGCCGACATCGAAGAGATCCGCACCGTCAACGCCTGGGGCGTGCTCGACGGCGTGACCACGAACCCGACCCTGTTCGGGAAGGTCAAGGGCATGACCTACGACGAGGTCATCAAGCTCATCTGCGGGATCACGAAGGGCCCGGTCTCGGCCGAGGTCGTCGCCGACGACGTCGACGGCATGCTCAAGGAAGGCCGCCACTTCGCGAAGCTCGCCGACAACGTGTACGTCAAGGTGCCGATGTCGGAGAACGGGCTGGAGGCGATCGCGCGCTTCAAGGCGGAGGGCATCCGCACCAACTGCACGTTGATCTTCTCGGCCAACCAGGGCCTGCTGGCGGCGAAGGCGGGCGCATCGCTGCTGTCGCCGTTCGTCGGCCGGCTCGATGACATCAACGAAGAGGGCATGACGGTCATCCGCGAGCTCGTCGAGATCGTGACGATCCACGAGATCGAAACCGAGGTGCTCACCGCGTCCGTGCGCCACCCGCGCCACGTGACCGACGCCGCCCTTGCCGGCTCGCACATCGCGACGCTGCCGTTCAAGATCTTCCAGCAGATGGTCCACCACCCGCTGACCGACAAGGGCATCGTCCAGTTCAAGAAGGACTGGGAGACCGCTCGCGCCGCCGCGGACGCGAACGCCAAGAAGTAGCCCGGGCGCCCGCGCGCGGGTGCCCCCCGCGCTCTCTACCGCGCGACGAAGCGGTGCAGCCTCCGGAACGTCGGGCGGAAGCCGAGCCCGCGCCATGATCGATCGGCCTGGAGGTTGGTCGAGCGCCAGTCCGTCGCGATGACCGAGTAGCCGGCGTCGCGCGCCCACGCGAGAACGGTCTCACCCAGGGCCTTGCCGGCCCCGACCCCCCGAGCCTCGGGCAGCACGGCGGCATAGCCGAGGAACCCGGCGGTCGCCGGGCGGATCAGGCTGTTGTTCGAGCCGGAGACCGAGAGGTCGCAGGCGGTGGCCGAGCCCACGACCTTGCCCTGGTACTCCGCGACGAAGTTCGTGTACTTCGGGTTGTCGAAGTCCTCGTCGAGCTCCTGCTCGATCTCCGCGACGGGCTGGATCGGCACGGGCGAGAAGAGCGGTGCGAACTGGCTGTGCCGTGGCAGGACCAGCTCCAGCTCGGCCATCGCGGGAATGTCGTCGCGCGTCGGACGGCGGATGACCAGCTCGGACCTCGGCACCACCCCGAAGGATGCGGGCGGGACCTCGCGAACGGCGTGCAGCTGCTGCTGGCCGAAATCGAGTCCGAACCACGCATCGACCAGCGCGGCGTCGGTCGCCGGAACGAGCACGTGATGGTTGTTCCGGCCCTCGGCCATCCACGCGGCACTGGCCGCGGCATACAGCTCGCGCACGACCCACCGGTCGGCAGCGGCATGGCCCGCGGATTCGATCCAGGCATTCGGTCCCCACAGGTCCGGGCTCTTGCCGACCCCGACGAGGTAGCCCGCGAGCGCATCGCCGCGCACCGCCGCCCAGGCGGAGGCGCCGTCGACGGCCAGCAGCTTCTCGATCTCGGCGCGGGCAGCCGGCACAGACTCGTAGGCGGGATCCAGCAGTGGCTCGGACTGACGATGCCGGCGATGGCGATCGGCGAGGAGCTCCGCGGCGGCATCGAGATCGCCGGGTTCGAAGGCGCGGACGG
>DATAIB010000244.1:0-3114 GCA_036262855.1 Candidatus Limnocylindrales bacterium | reverse complement strand
CCCAGCACCGCCGCCAGCGAGGAGAGCCGGCGTTTCGCGTCGTACACGTAGCCCTGAACCTCGCACAAGGCGATCGGGGCCACGGCGAGATCCCCGTTCACATGGCGGATCGCGTCGCCCGAATCCTTCCAGCCCTGGTTGAGCAGGCCCCACGCCGCACCGCGCTCGTACTCCACGAACCCGTCGCCGTCGCGATCGCCGTACTCGTCGATCCATTTGAGCGCCGCGAGCGCGTTCGGCCACAGGGACCGCACGAAGTCGAGGTCGCCCGTCCAGCGGTACGTCTCCTCGAACAGGACCAGCCACAGCGGCGTCGAGTCGATGGAGCCGTAGTACGGCCGATGCGGCAGCTCCCCGGTCCGTGCCAGCTCGCCGACGCGGAGCTCGTGGAGGATCTTGCCGGGCTCCATGTCGCGATCGACGTCGACCTCGGTCGCCTGCCAGTCCGCGAGCACCTTGAGCGTCTCGCGCGCGACGTCCGGCATGAACGGCAGGACCTCGAGCGAGGTGATGATGCTGTCGCGTCCGAAGAGCGTGGTGAACCACGGGATCCCGGCCGCGACGTAGTGCTCGCCGTGGATCGGCCCGTCATTGCGCAGGAGGCGCAGGTCGGCGATCGAGCGGTTGACCGCGAGGTCCAGCAGCTCGCCGTCGGAGCTGATCCGGGCACTGCGTTCCACCCAGCGCCCGTACTCCTCGTCGGCCGCGGTCGGGTCGCCGACGCCATCGCTCGACTGGCCGGCGGTGACGGAGCGCGCGAGCTTTGCGGGCGTCTCCTCCTCCGGATGGGCGCCTTTCGGGCCGGGGACCAGCGACGTCGCGACCTGCCAGCTCACCGACGCCTTGCCGCCGGGCTCCACGTCCACCGTCCACGAGACGCGCACGGAGCCTTCGCCGCCGGTTCCGTCCGCCTCCTTGCGGTCGCTCGCGACGACCTCGGCCGGTGAGAAGGTGACCGTGGTGCGGCGCACGAGGCCGTCGAGGCCCTCGTAGGCGAAGACGGCGCGCTCGTTCGTGACTTCGGTCTTCTGGTACGTGCCGCGCTTCGGCCGGATCCGGCCCCGGACCTCGAAGATGTCGGCCATGTCCGCGTCGAGCTCGAGGTCGAGTCGGACGTCCTGGCGTGACGACGAGTAGTTCGTCACCTCGATGCGCTCGGCGAGCCCGCCCGCGATCCAGCGGCGGCGCATCACGGAGATCGCGCGTCGCGCCGTCGCCTCCTCGACGGCCTGCTTGATGCCCGGATCCCGTCGCAGCTCGGGGTTCGTCAGCTGGATGGTCGCGACGTGGCTGGCCGCTGACTGCGCGCGCAGGAGGGTGGGCCGAACCCCGTTGATCCGCAGGACCGCAACCGACAGGACCCGCGTGTCCAGGTCATACAGGCCGAGCCCGCGCGAGTCCGGGTGGATATCGCCGAACGCATCGGACAGCAGGTACAGGTTGCCGTGCTTCAGGACGCCGACGCCGCCCAGATCGGTGGCGGGGACGATCGTCGGGTTCGGGGCCGGCAGCTCCCGCGTCGCCGGCGGCTGAATCGTCGTCATCGGCGGGATGATGCCCAAGACCGCCGAGGCTCGCGTTGCAGCGGCGTTCGATCAACCATGTCAGCGGACTGCAATATCCCGGGCGCTGCAACTGCGACCGTTCGAAGCGAGCAGGTCCGTAGCCTCGTCGGTATGACACACGCGTGGGGCCCGGACCGCCAATCGGGACGCAAGGCGCGCGGCGCGGCGAGGCAGCGGGCAACCGCCGCGGCCGACGTCGCTGCCGAGGCGACCGCCGCCGTCGCGACCGATCCCGGCACCACGCGTGCGTTGATCTGGCGACTGCAGTCGGGTGGGTGGACGTTCCTCGAGGCGGGGAACCTCGCCGCGATCGCGATGGGCCTCCGGCCCGCGCGGACGGGCTGGACCGGCCCCGAGCTCGATCACCTCCGGTTCCTCAGGTCGCTGGTGAACACCGGCCGTCTCGAGCATTAGCCGACTTGTCCGGATCGATGCGGCGGCTGCCCGGCCGTCGCACCAGCCTTCGCCTCGCCCCTCGCACTCGCGCCGTCCTGGCCGAGCGCGCCGTCGCGCGCAACAAGCCGAAGCGCGCGCCCTACGGGAAGATCATCCTCGGGATCATCCTGGCGATCGTGGTCGCCGGCGCGGCGACGGGCGGGATCGCGGTTGCCGTCGGCGTCGGCGTCGTCCACTCGCTGACGAACGGCCTGCCGGATCCGGCGGCGCTGGACACCCTCACATTCAACCAGCCGACGATCATCTACGACCGGACCGGCACGGTGGAGCTCGCCCGGTTCGAGCGCGAGAACCGGCGCGTCGTCGCCTACGACCAGGTCCCGACGCTGATCCTCGACGCCACGACGACGGCGGAGGACCGAAGCTTCTGGACGAACGACGGGTTCGATGCCGCGGCCATCGCGGCGGCGGCCGTCCAGAACGCCCAGGGGACATCCGGCGAGCGGGGAGCCTCGACGATCACGCAGCAGCTCGTGCGTGCGCGGCTGCTGCCGCCGGAGGTCGTCCAGGGCAACGACAAGTACCTGCGCAAGGTGCTCGAGATCCTGCAGTCGTCACGTCTGACAGCGGCGTTCCCGGGCGAGGCGGGCAAGGAAAAGATCATCACCTCGTACCTCAACGAGATCTACTACGGCCACAACGCGTACGGGATCGCGGCGGCCGCGCGGGTGTACTTCGGCATCGATGACCTGGCCAAGCTGACACCCGCCCAGGCCGCGCTGCTCGCGGGCCTGCCGAAGTCGCCGTCGACCTACGACCCCTACCGGTTCGCCGTCAAGAACAAGGACGGCGAGTACGTCGTCCCGAGCGACGCCTCCGCGGTGGTTCGTCGGAACTACATCCTCAGCAACTGGCAGGCGACGAAGGGCTCGCCGCTCACGGCTGCGCAGGTCGCGGCGGCGATCGCCGAGCCGGTGATCCTCAAGGGACCGCAGCCGGTGATCATGAAGGCGCCCCAGTTCTCGTGGGCCGTGCGCGACCAGCTGATCCAGATGCTCGGCGGGCTCGACGCAGTCGAGACCGGTGGCTACAAGGTCATCACGACCCTCGACTGGAACGGCCAGCAGCTCGGCGAGCGGTACCTCTACGGCGC
>DATAIB010000243.1:0-8737 GCA_036262855.1 Candidatus Limnocylindrales bacterium | reverse complement strand
AGGTCAGGATCTCCGCGGAAGACCCCGGGCGCGACTTCGCCCCGACGCCGGGTCGCGTCGGCCGATGGCAGATGCCGGCCGGTCCCGGGGTCCGAGTGGACACGGCCATCGAGGCCGGCGAGCGGGTTCCTCCGGAGTACGACAACCTCATCGCCAAGCTCATGGTGCATGCCGCCGACCGCTCGGCGGCCATCGACCGGCTCCGCCGGGCGCTCGACGAGGTCCTCATCACGGGCATCCAGACGACCGTGCCGTTTCACCGGTTCGTTGCGACCGACGCATCGTTTCGGGCTGCCGAGCTGTCGACCGGCTGGGTAGGGGAGCGCTGGGACGGTCCCGCGGAATGGCGAGCAGCGGCGCACCGCGCGCAGCTCGCCGCAGGCCTGGCGGAGGCGACCGGGACCGCGAACGCTTCCGCCTTCCGCGCACCGCAGCCGCACCAGCAGGGCGGCTCCAGCGCGACGGCGGACCAGGGGTCGACGGACGGGAGCTGGCGCCGCGCCGGGCTCGAGGCGGCGATCGATCGGTGGCCCCGATGACACACCCTGGGCAGCCGGTCCGCGTCACCCTCGCTCTCGAGCTGCCGGACGGACCTCCGGCGCTTGTCGTGGACGCCTCGGGTGCTGGTGTGGATGGCTCGCCGGCGAGCGCCGCCGGGGACGCGCGACACGCGCTCGTGCTGCGGATGGAGCCGGCGGCCGGCCAGGCACGCGGCGTCGAGCGCCGGGAGGTCATCGTCGACGGCTGGCGCATCGAGGTGCTGGTGGAGCCGGAGGCCCGGGCGGCACTCCGGGAGCGAGCCCGCCGCGGGAATGACGAGGCGGGGAGCAGCGGGCCGACGAAGGTCCATGCCATCATCCCCGGCGTCGTCGTTGCCGTGTCGGTCGCCCCGGGTGACCCGGTCACGGCGGGCCAGCAGCTGCTCGTCGTGGAGGCCATGAAGATGCAGAACGAGCTCCGGGCGCCACGGGATGGGACCGTCGAGCAGGTTGCCGTCGGCGCCGGCTCGACCATCGAGGTCGGCGACCTCCTGCTCGTGCTCGCCTGAGGCCGGCCGTCGTGCCCGACGAGCGTCCCGACGAGCCTTCCGACCAGGGCCGGACCCGCTGGCGCGAGACGACGCGCCGCAAGGCGGTCGAGGCCGCGCCCGAGCGTCGGAACCCGTTCGAGACGTCCTCCGGCCTCGAGGTCAAGGACCTCTACACGCCCGCTGACACAGCGGGACTCGATGAGGATCGGGATCTCGGCCGACCGGGAGAGCCGCCGTTCACCCGCGGCGTCCAGGCGACGATGTACCGAAGCCGCCTCTGGACCATGCGCCAGTACGCGGGCTTCTCGACGGCGAGCGAGACGAACAAGCGCTTCCGCTACCTGCTCGAGCAGGGCCAGACCGGCCTGTCGGTCGCCTTCGACCTCCCGACCCAGATGGGCTACGACTCGGATGCGCCCGAGGCGGAGGGAGAGGTGGGCCGGGTTGGCGTGCCCATCTCCAGCCTGGCCGATATGGAGACCCTCGTGGACGGGATCCCGCTGGGCAAGGTGTCCACGTCCATGACGATCAACGCGACGGCCGCGACCCTGGTCGCGCTGTACGTCGCGGCGGCCGAGAAGCAGGGCGTCGAGCGCACCCAGATCTCGGGCACGGTCCAGAACGACATCCTCAAGGAGTACATCGCGCGCGGGACGTGGATCTACCCGCCGGGACCGTCGATGCGCCTCGTGACCGACGTCTTCGAGTTCGGCGCCCGCGAGCTGCCGAAGTGGAACACGATCTCGATCTCCGGCTACCACATGCGCGAGGCGGGGGCGACGGCCGCCCAGGAGCTGGCGTTCACCCTCGCGGATGCGATCGCGTACTGCGACGCGGCGATCGCACGGGGCATGGCGATCGACGACTTCGCGCCACGGCTCTCCTTCTTCTTCGCCGCGTGGTCGGAGCTGTTCGAGGAGGTCGCCAAGTTCCGGGCCGCCCGCCGGATGTGGTCTCGGATCGTGCGCGACCGCTACGGCTCGTCCAGCCCGCGCTCGATGGCCTGCCGCTTCCACGTCCAGACGGCGGGGAGCTCACTGACGGCCCAATCGGTCGATAACAACGTCGTCCGAACGACCGTCCAGGCCCTCGCCGCCATCCTCGGGGGCGCCCAGAGCCTCCACACCAACTCCCGCGACGAGGCGCTCGCCCTCCCGACGGAGGACAGCGTCCGGCTGGCACTCCGAACACAGCAGATCCTGGCGCACGAGTCCGGGGTCGCGGAGACGCCCGACCCGCTCGGCGGCTCGTACTTCGTCGAGACGCTCACCGATGAGCTCGAGGCTGCCGCGCTGGGCTACCTCGACGAGATCGACGGCATGGGGGGCACCCTCCGCGCCCTCGAAGCCGGCTTCCAGCAGCGGTCGATCCAGGAGTCGGCGTACCGCGTCCAGCGCGCGATCGACTCGGGCGACCAGGTGGTCGTCGGCGTCAACGCCTTCCGCGACGAGAAGGTCGCAGCGCCCCCGACCCAGAAGATCGACCCGGAAGGGGAGCGACGGCAGGTCGCGGGTCTGCGCCGCGTGCGGGCCGAGCGCGATCCCGCAGCGTGGGCGGCGGCCATGGGCCGCCTCGAGGACGCGGCGCGCGGCACCGACAACCTGCTCCCGCCGCTCATCGAGGCGGTCAAGGCCTACGCGACCGTCGGCGAGGTCGCGAACACGCTCCGCAGCTCGTGGGGCGTCCACCGAGAGCTGATCACCGTCTGACGATGCCGAAGGAGCGCCCCGTGCCGAAGTTCACGCCGCCCGGCCGGATCCACCACGTCGCGGTGATCGTGCAGTCGATCGAGGCGTCGCTGGCGCTGTACCGGGACCTGCTCGGTCTGCCGCTCGAGACGATCATGGACATCCCGTCGGACCGCGTGCGCATCGCGTTCCTCGGGGTGGGGGAGTCGAAGGTCGAGCTCGTCCAGCCCACCGATGACACGACCGGCGTGGCGCGCTTCCTCGCGAACAAGGGTGAAGGCTTCCACCACGTCTGCTTCGAGGTCGCCAACCTCGCGGAGGAGCTGACGCGTCTCGGCATCGACGGTGTCGAGCTCATCGACTCCGCACCCCGTCGCGGTGCGGAAGGTCCCGTCGCGTTCCTGCACCCACGGAGCTGCCACGGCGTGCTCGTGGAGCTCATCGAGGCGCCGGGCGGCCCGGCGTGGAAGAGCCTCGGGTTCGACGTCTCGGACTAACCCGTTTCGGGGGAGGTGACCTGCCCCGCTCTCAGAGCGACCAGGCGAGGATCACGGCCGGCGCGCGATCGGCGGCGCGGGCGAAATCGACGATCTCCCGGGCGAACTTCCGGACGGACGGCTTCTCCTCGCGCGGCAGCTCGCCGAGCTCCTCCTCGAGCAGGTCGATCCAATGGCCGGTCACGGCATCGAGGTCGCGGTCGCCGAGCATCGCGATCGCGGTGACCCAGCCCGGGTCGATCCGCTCGACCGTCCGCTCGCCGCCGTCACCGGGGCCGTCGAGCTCGGTTCGTGCATCGAGGAAATCCACGGGATCGTCGCGACCCGTGACCGATCGAACGGCGGCGCTGAAGAGGTCCAGCCACGTGGGATCGATCGCGCCACCGAATGTGAGGTGCGCCGCATACCGCGACGGGTCGTCGAAGCTGGCGAGGTCGTCCATCGCGACGGCGAGCAGGATCTCCCGCGAATCGCCGGCAACGAGATCCATCACGAGGCCCATCAGGCGGCGCTCCGGTTGGGATCGGGCAGCTTGCCGGCCGCGACGTCCTCCGCGAAGAAGATCAGGTCGAGCTCGCCGGGCGACCGACCGGCCTGGGTGAGCAGGACCGCTGCCTCGCTGCGGTGCTGCGTGCCGTGGTTCGCGAGGTGCTGGAGCATCACCGCTGCGGTCACACCGTCCTCGACGTGGGCGAGGAAGCCGGGCGTGATGTCGGTGAGGAACCGGTCGGTCGCATCGAGCTCTGCGTGCCATCGCTCGACGAGCGCAGCAGCGGGCGGCAGCGGCTCGTCCTCGGGCGACGGCGATTCCGTGCTGCCCTCGAATGCGAGGCGCCAGCGCTGGTGCGCACCGAGCATGTGCACGAGGATCGAGCCGAGCCCGCGATCGCCGACGATCCCGACGGCACCCCACAGGTCAGGCGCCACGTCATCGAGCTTCGCCAGCACCTGTTCGGTCGCCCAGCGGTCGTACGCGAACAGGAAGCGGATGTCCGCGGGCTCCACGCCTCGGCTAGCCGACGAAGCCGGCGTCGCGCAGGAGCTGCGGCAGCTCCGTCGGCGAACCGGCGACGAGGAAGCCGGCCGCCTCGAGCGCGGAGACCTTGGAGGCCGCCGTCCCGGCGCCGCCCGAGATGATCGCGCCGGCGTGGCCCATGCGCTTGCCCTCGGGTGCCGTGCGCCCGGCGATGAACGCGGCCTTCGGGACGTCGCGAAGGTGCTCGGCGGCCCACGCTGCCGCTTCTTCCTCGGCCGCGCCGCCGATCTCGCCGATGAGCACGATCCCATTCGTCTCGGGGTCGGCGGCAAAGAGCCTGAGGACATCGAGGAAGGAGGACCCGATGATCGGGTCGCCGCCGATCCCGACGCACGTCGACTGGCCGATGCCCGCGTCGCTCATGGCCTGCACGGCTTCGTACGTGAGCGTGCCGGACCGGGACACGACGCCCACGGAGCCCTCGCGATGGATGGAGCCCGGGATGATCCCGACCTTCGCGCTGCCGGGCGACGTCGCGCCCGGGCAGTTCGGCCCGATCAGCCTCGCGCCGGCGGCCTGGACGGCTGCCACGACCGGGACCATGTCGAGCGCCGGGATGCCTTCGGTGATGCAGAAGACCGTCTGGATGCCCGCGGCGACCGCTTCGAGCACCGCGTCCGGCGCACCGCCGGCGGGCACGAAGATGCACGACGTGTTCGCGCCCGTCTCGCGGACCGCGTCGGCCATCGTGTCGAACACCGGGACGGTGCCGTCGAGGGCGACCTGGCCACCCTTGCCGGGCGTCATGCCGGCGACGACATTCGTGCCGTACGCCTGCATCGCGCGCGCGTGGAACTCGCCCTCGCGGCCGGTGATGCCCTGGACGACGAGGCGCGTGTCCCTCCCGATCAGGATGCTCATGCCGCGCCGCCCGTCGAACTGCCGGCCGGACCACCCGCCGCGGCGCGCGCCGCCTGGGCAGCCGCCACGGCCTTCGCCGCCGCCTCGTCGAGGGACGCGGCCGTCTCGAAATGTGCAGCCTCGAGGAGGGTCGCCGCCTCGGCGGCGTTCGTGCCGACGATGCGGACGACCATCGGGACGTCGCGCACCTGCTGCTTGCGCGCCTCGATGAGGCCCATCGCGACCTCGTCGCCGCGCGTGATGCCGCCGAAGATGTTCACGAGGATCGCCTCGACCTTGGGTTCAGCGAGGATCAGGCGCATCGCGGCCGCGACCCGCTCCGCCTTGGCGCCGCCGCCGATGTCGAGGAAGTTCGCGGGCTCCCCGCCCGCGCGCTTCACGAGGTCCATCGTGGTCATCGCGAGGCCGGCGCCGTTGACCATGCAGCCGATCGTGCCGTCGAGGTGGATGAAGCTGATGTCATGGCGGCGCGCCTCGGCATCGGCGGGTGCTTCCTCGTCCGGGTCGCGCAGCGCCTCGTGGTCCGGATGGCGGAACAGCGCCGAGTCGTCGAGCGTGATCTTCGCGTCGAGGCACACGAGCTGCTCCTCGGCGCCGCCGGGGCCGCCTCCCCGCACGATCGCGAGGGGATTGATCTCGACGAGGTCCGCGTCGTTCGCGAGCATCGTCTTCACGAGGCCCTTCGCGATCGCGACCGCGGCCTTGAGGTGCCCGCCCAGGCCGAGCTTGAAGGCGAGTTGGCGCGCCTGCCAGTCGCGCAGGCCGAGCAGGGGATCGGCGTGGACCCGAACGATCGCCTCGGGGTTCGTCGCCGCGACCGTCTCGATCTCGACGCCGCCCTCGGACGAGCCCATGACGAGGATCTTCCGCGCCGCCCGATCGAGGACGGCGGCGAGGTAGAACTCCTTCACGATATCCGCGGCGGGCGCCACGAGAACCTTGCGGACCGGGATGCCCTTGATCGACATGCCCAGGATCGCGTCGGCGACGTGCTCGGCCTCGTCATCCGTGGCCGCGAGCTTCACCCCACCGGCCTTGCCGCGTCCGCCGACGAGCACCTGCGCCTTGATCACGACCTGCGATGCGTGGCCCGCGCCGTGGAGCAGGCGGGACGCCGCCGCGCGGGCTTCGGCGGGGGAGCGCGCCACCTCCCAGGCCGGCACGGGCAGGCCCTGGGCGAGCAGCAGCTTCTTGGCGTCGGCTTCCTGGATCTTCACGGGACACGGATGGTATCCCGCGCGGCGGTCACGCCCCGGCGCGCCTCGACAGATGCGTCCGCCGCGCCTCGGCGATCCGATCCAGGGCGGCGGGTGACTTCTCGAGGGACCAGATGACGGCGTCGGCGACCCCGAGCGCGTCCATCTCGTCGAGGATGTCCGCGAGGCCGGCCGCATCCGCGTCCGTGCCGCGCTCGCCCTCGGGCTTCGTGCCCGGCGCATGGAGGCGCAGCCCGACGGTCCGCCGGATCGCCGTCCGCTCGCGGCCCACCGCGTCGCACGCCGCGTCGAGATCGGCCATCCGCTGGCGCAGGAGGTCGTCCACACCGCCGAACCAGGCCGTATTCCATGCCGCTGCGTACTGTGCTGTGAGCCGGAGCATCCGCTCGCCCTTCGAGGCGACGAGGATGGGCGGCACGCGCGCCGGCGGTGGGAGCAGCGCCGCGTTGCTGTAGCGGCTCCATGTGCCCTCGAACGTCACGGTCTCGCCGCGGAGCAGGCGATGGATGACCTGGAGGTCCTCCTCGAATCGCCCGACGAGGTGATCGAACGGCAGGCCGAATGCGTCGTACTCCGGCTCGTGCCAGCCACAGCCGAGCCCGAGGATCAGCCGTCCGTCGCTGAGGTCGTCGAGCGTCGCCGCCATCTTCGCCATCAGCCCCGCATTGCGGAACGAGGTGCACATCACCAGGGCGCCCAGCTCCACCCGCGGCACAACGGGCGCAAGCGCGGCGAGCGTCGTCCAGGCCTCGTTGAGGCCCTCGTCGGGCTCCGGCGGGAAGCGGAACAGCAGGTGGTCGAAGACCCAGATCGAATCGAGCTCGGCCTGCTCCGCGTGCCGGGAAAACTCGGCGGTCTCCCGGAACGTGGGCGCGCGGCCGTCGTGGAGATCGCCATAGGCAAGCGGGACGGTGACGCCGACTTTCATCGGCGCAGTCTACGCCCCAGGCTGCCGTCCGAGCGGGCGGTTCGGCCTGCCGAATCCGGGCGTTCCGGCCGTCCTGCCGCCCTCGACGGCGCGTGACAGAATTCGGGCATGCCCCACCGCATCACCCTCATCCCCGGCGACGGGATCGGCCCGGAGCTGGCAGAGGCGACTCGCCGCGTGCTCGATGCAACCGGGATCGGCTTCGAATGGGAGGTCCAGGACGCGGGCGAGGCGACGATCGCGTCGGAGGGGACACCCCTCCCGGAGCGGGTCCTCGAGTCAATCCGGCGCAACAAGATCGCGCTGAAGGGCCCGATCACGACCCCGGTCGGCTCGGGCTTCCGGAGCGTGAACGTCGGGCTTCGGCAGGCGCTCAACCTGTACGCGAACCTGCGCCCGGCGCGCTCCATGCAGGGCGTGCAGAGCCGCTATGACGACGTCGACGTCGTGATCGTCCGCGAGAACACCGAGGACCTGTACGCGGGCATCGAGCACATGGTGGGCAAGGACGCCGCGGAGTCGATCAAGATCATCACCCGCGCAGCGTCCGAGCGGATCGCGCGCTTCGCCTTCGACTACGCCGTCGCGAACGGCCGGCGCAAGGTCACCGCGGTGCACAAGGCGAACATCATGAAGCTGTCCGACGGCCTCTTCCTGGAGGCGTGCACCACGGTCGCGGCGCAGTACGCGGGCAAGGTGGAGTTCGAGGACCGCATCGTCGACAACATGTGCATGCAGCTGGTCCAGAAGCCGGACCAGTACGACGTGCTCGTGCTCCCGAACCTGTACGGGGACATCGTGTCCGACCTGTGCGCGGGCCTCGTGGGCGGCCTGGGTGTCGCGCCCGGCGCCAACATCGGCGAGGATGGCGCGGTGTTCGAGCCGGTGCACGGCTCGGCGCCCAAGTACGCGGGCCTGAACAAGGCCAACCCGACGGCATTGATCCTGTCGGGTGCGCTGCTGCTGCGGCACCTCGGCTATGCCGAGATGGGGGAGCGGGTCGAAGGCGCCGTCCGGCGTGTCATCGCCGAGGGCAGGACCGTGACCTCGGACCTCGGCGGCACCGCCGTGACCCGGGAGTTCGGTGACGCCGTGATCGAGGCGCTGGGCGCGTGACCGTCCAGGGCGCCGTCCTCCGGGCACTGCGAAAGCCACGCGGCACCGCCGCGCAGGGCTTCGGCAAGACAAGCCGAACGGACAACTGGGCGATCTACCCGGTCATCCAGGCGCTCGTGTTCACGATCTGCGCCGGCTACCTCACCTTCAGCGGCATCCTGTGGGGCCCGCTCTTCGGCCCCCAGATCGTGCAGCACGACGGCTACCTGTCGCCACTCTTCTCGCCGCTGATCGTCTGGCCGGACATGCCGACGTGGCTGAGCCCGGGCTTGCTCATCCTGTGGATCCCGATCGGCTTCCGGGCCACCTGCTACTACTACCGCAAGGCCTACTACCGGTTCTACTTCGCGGATCCGGCCGGCTG
>DATAIB010000242.1:0-5225 GCA_036262855.1 Candidatus Limnocylindrales bacterium | reverse complement strand
AACGTGAGCTACCGCCGGCGCTGACCGCGCGGCGCAATTCCGGGGCTACTCCCAGATCTGGATGGCGGGCAGGCCGGCCCGGGCGAGCGCCTCGTTGACCTCGCCGATATGCCAGATGTCGTGGGCGTAGCCGCGCGAGATCAGCCAGCCACGGCTGTGGACACGTCCAGGGTCGCCCCAATCGACCGAGTGGTCGATCAGCTCCTCGAGCATGTCGAACGTCCACGTGTCGAGCGCTCGATCGATGATCGCGAAGGTCCGATCGAGCGCATCGGCCAGCTGCGCCGCCGACCACACCGTCTCGAGGTCGTCGTCGCCGGGACAGTTGAACCCGGCATTCGGGAACGGCGATTCGGCAGCGCCGGGCTCGCCCGCGAAGTCGCACAGCCAGAACACCCGCTGGCAGGCGAGATGGCCGATCGTGGCCCACATGGGCCATCGATCGGGCGAGGGTCGCGTGGCGAGCTGCGCCTCGGTGAGGGCGGCAACCGCGTCGCGCAGCCGACGGTTGGTCTCGGCCCAGGTCGGATACGCGGAACGAATCGATGCCATCAGGTCCCCCTCGCGGCGCGGCGTCGCGCCATGTCCTTGAGATGCGTGCCCTCGTGCTGCGCCAACCATTCGCCGTAGTAGCGCACCGAGCGCTCGTCGCGCCGGTTCGGCGGTACCGCGACCGTGGCGGTTCGGTCCCAGTCGGCCGCCGAGACGCCATCGAGCGCGGCGAGGAGCTCCGAACGGTCCTTCGCGAACGCCGCGAACAGTTCGTTGAACGCCAGCTGGTGGTATCCGGACTTCACCTGCCAGGCGCGCGGGCTGCCGGCACGCCAAGAGGGGTGGTCCTCACGCAGGATCCGGACCATGGCGCCGCCGAGCACGTCGTTGCACGCCCGAAGGTGCGCCATGACCGCGGCGAGGGACCACGCCTCCGCATCGTATGGGGTGGGGGCCAGCTCGGCGGCCGTCGCGCCGGCAACGAGGTCGGGCACGCGATCGACCGTGGTCCGGAGGAGCGCCATGATCTCCTCGACGGACCAGCTGCCCATCAGGCCGTCGTGGCCTCGCGGTCGGCCGCGCGATCGCGGTCAAAGGCGCGGCCGCGTTCGCGCTCCCGCTCGTGCTTGGCGAGCATCCGCTTGCGCAGGCGGATGTTCGAGGGCGTGACCTCGACGAGCTCATCGTCCGCGATGAACTCGAGCGCGGCCTCGAGCGTGAGCGGCCGCGGCGGGGTGAGCCGGAGCGCCTCGTCGTGCGAGTGCGTCCGGATGTTCGTGAGCTTCTTCTCCTTGGCCGGGTTGACGTCCATGTCTCCCGATCGCGAGTTCTCGCCGACGATCATGCCCTCGTAGACCTCGACGCCCGCGCCGATGAACAGCTCGGCGCGCTCCTGCAGGTTGAACAGCCCGTACGCATTGGACGTGCCCGCTCGGTCGCTGACGAGGACGCCGGCAGTCCGGTGCGTCACCTCCCCTGCCCACGGGCCGTAGCCCTCGCCGATCTGGTGGAGCAGCGCGGTGCCTCGCGTCTCCGTCAGGAGCTGCCCGCGATAGCCAATGAGGCCGCGCACCGGCAGCACGTATTCGAGCCGGACGCGGCCGTCGGCGTCGGTTGACATCTGCTCGAGGCGGCCCTTCCGGCCCGCGAGCGCCCCCTGGACCTCGCCGATGTAGTCGGGCGGGATGTCGATCGTGATCCGCTCGTACGGCTCCTGCGGGCCGTCGGGCGTCTCGTGGAGGATGACCTCCGGTCTGGACGCCGTGAGCTCGTAGCCCTCGCGCCGCATCTGCTCGATCAGCACGGCCAGCTGGAGCTCCCCGCGCCCGCGAACCTCGAACGTGTCGCCGGATTCCGTCGGGTAGACCTCGATCGAGACATTGCCGAGGATCTCGCGATCCAGCCGCGCCTTGATCTGGCGCGATGTGACGTACTTGCCCTCGCGACCGGCGAGCGGCGAGGTGTTGACGCCGAACGTCATCCGCAGCGTCGGCGCATCGACGTCCAGGCGCGGCAGTGGCCGCGGGTTCGCCGGATCCGTGATCGTGTCGCCGATCGTGACGTCGGGCAGGCCCGCAACCGAGACGATGTCCCCGGGGCCGGCTTCCTCGATGTCGACGCGGTCGATGCCCTTCGCCGTCTGCAGCGCGGTGACGTTGCCGCTGATGGTGATCGTGCGGCCGGGCTCCACCGCACCTGAAGTGTCGTCCGCCTCCTCGCGCAGCACGCTGATCCGCTGGCCCATCTTGATCGTCCCGTTGCGGATCCGCCCGACCGCCATCCGGCCGACGTACTCGTTCGCCGTCAGGTTGGTCACGAGCAGCTGCAGCGGGTGGCCCGGCTCGTACCGCGGCGCTGGGGTGACCTCGACGAGGATGTCGAACAGCGGCTTGAGATCCGTGCCCGGCTCGGCGAGATCGCGAGTGGCCGTGCCGGTCTTCGCGTTCGTGTAGACCACAGGGAAGTCGATCTGGTCGTCATCGGCGCCGAGGTCGATGAACAGCTCGTACACGGCGTCGAGCACCTCGGCCGGTCGGGCGTCCTGACGATCGATCTTGTTGATCGCGACCACCACCGGCAGCCGGCGGGCCATTGCCTTCTGGAGCACGTAGCGGGTCTGCGGGAGCGGGCCCTCCGCCGCGTCCACGAGCAGCAGCACGCTGTCGACCATGAGCAGGCTCCGCTCGACCTCGCCGCCGAAGTCGGCGTGGCCGGGCGTGTCGACGATGTTGAGGCGGACGCCCTCGTAGTCGACGGTCGTCTGCTTCGCGAGGATCGTGATGCCCTTCTCGCGCTCCAGGTCGCCGGAGTCGAGCACGCGGTCGACCAGCGCCTCGTTGGCGCGGAACGCGCCGGTCTGCCGGAGCATGGCGTCGACGAGCGTGGTCTTGCCGTGGTCCACGTGGGCCACGATCGCGAGGTTTCGGAGCTGGTCGCGAACGGCGGTGTCGGTCATGGGCCGGCGGATTGTGTCACGACGACGCCTCCGGACCCGCGGACCGGTACCGTGGTGCCATGGTTCGTCGTCGAATCCGCCGGATTGCGCTCGCGGTTGTCCTCGTCCTCGTCGGCGTCACGATTGCCGGCGGCGCGTACTTCGCGATCCCCCAGCAGCAGCTGCCCGAAGCGGCAGCCGCGCTCACATCAACGCCGTCCGTGGCCTACGGCACGGACCACGGCTGGCTCACCTTCACGCCGACCGGCCCTGCGGCAGCCGGGCTGATCGTCTATCCGGGTGGGAAGGTCTCCGCGGCCTCCTATGCGCCCCTGGCCCAGCGAATCGCGACGGCCGGATACCTCGTGGTGATCGTGCCGATGCCGCTCAACCTCGCCGTGCTCGGGATCGACCGCGCACGCGCAGTCATCGAGGCGCACCCGGAGATCGACCATTGGGCCATCGGCGGTCATTCGCTCGGCGGCGCCATGGCGGCGCAATATGCGGCCGGCGACACGCGGATCGAGGGCCTCGCGCTGTGGGCCGCCTACAGCGCGACCAACCTGTCGGCGCGCGACCTGCATGCGCTGATCGTGTACGGCTCGCTCGACGCGGGCGATTACGTCTCCGCCGCTCGGCTGGCGAACCTGCCGCCCGGCCCGACGATCGTGGTCATCGAGGGCGGCAACCACGAGCAGATGGGCTGGTACACCGGCCAGCCGAACGACCCGCCGGCATCGATCAGCCGCGGCGACCAGCAGGATCGCGTGGCGGCCGCCACGGTCGCGCTCCTCGCAGCGTTGAGCGGTAGCATCGCGCCGTGACCGTCGCCGCCGTGATCCTTGCCGCCAGCCCCGAGTCGGCCCTCGCCGACGCGGACGGCGTGCCGCGGATCCGGCGTGTCGTCGACGCTGCCTGGTCCGGCGGCGCACTGCCCATCGTCGTCGTGTCGTTCGACCCCGACGGCGCCGTGGCCGCGGCGCTCGCTGGCGCGGCCGTGACGCTTGCAGAGCCTGTTCCACTTCCGGCCGGCACCCCGGTACAGCAGATGCAGCGCGGCGTCGACGTGGCGCGCGGCATGGTCAGCGACATCGATGGCGTCTTCATCTGGCCGACACGAATGAGCTGGGTGGGCCCGGAGACCATCACGTCGATGATCGAGGCCCACGGCATGGACCGCGGCGCCCTGCTCCAGCCGACGTTCGGCGGCAAGAGCGGGTGGCCGGTCCTGCTACCGCTCGCGGGCGTCGCGGCCCTCGCTTCCGTGGCGCCGGACCGGATGCCGCACGACATCATCGCGGACGTCATCGCGAGCGGCGTCGGGGTCGCGACGATCGACCTCGGGGACCCGGGTACGACGCACGATGGCTCGATCCCGCGCAGCGACCTTCCGCCGTACGTCGGCCCGACGGAGCCGGTGACGCACCACCGGCACGAGTGGGGTTCGGAGATCAGCGACGCGCCGGAGGAGACCCCGCTCGCCGGACCTGCCCTGGCGCCGTACGAGCAGGCCTAGCCGCCCCCGGCAGCCCGCGCAGCTCGAAGGGTCACCACTCGCACGTCACGGTCGTCTCGGCGTGCCACTGGCCCAGGTGCACGTACGAAACGACGATCTGCAGCGGCCGTGGGCCGGGAACCGGATTCCGAGCCCGGTCCAGATCGACCTCGATCCGACCCGGCGCAAAGCCGTGCTCGTCAAGCTCGACCCCCCATTGCCACGACGCCCGCGACTGCGCGGCGACGGCGTTGCCCATCTCGAGGCTCGGAAACCGCCGGCGGCCGTCGTAGATGCCCGGCCCGGTCGGCAGCGTGGGCCCGAGGAAGTAGATCGGGCGGCCCTCCACGTCATCGCCGCTCCAGCCGATGACCACGATGTCGAGCCCGCTCGCGACGGGCGATGACCTTCTCCACGCCCAGTCGTAGGTCACGTGCAGCCTCGCCGGCGGTCCCGTCGGCGACGTGCCGGCCGGCGCGCAGGACGCGACCACCTGTGCCGACAGGTCCGCCGGCTTCACGTCCAGCGCTCCGCCCCAGTCGAACAGGGACCGTGCGAACGCGAGCGTGACAAGCAGCGGCAGCGCCAGCATGAACGCGAGAACCGAGAGAAGACGAGGACGCGGGATCGGAAGCACGCCCGCGGGTCCGAGCAGCGCCCATCCCGCAATCACCGCTGCCACCGGAAGGCCGCGGATGTGGCCTTCGACGACGCCGAGGACGAAGGCAGCCGCATCCTGGACCACGATCAGGGCAAGGACCGGCCGCGCGACTGCGACAGCCCATGGATGCAGGACGCGCAGGC
>DATAIB010000241.1:0-4457 GCA_036262855.1 Candidatus Limnocylindrales bacterium | reverse complement strand
TAGGCGAACGCGGTGGCGAGGATCGCCACGAGCATCAGCAGGGAGCCGACGAGCGTGTAGAGCACGAACTTGATCGTGGCGTAGATGCGGTTCTTGCCGCCCCAGATGCCGATGATCAGGTACATCGGGACGAGCACGACTTCCCAGAAGATGTAGAAGAGGAACGTGTCGAGGGCGAGGAACACACCCGTCATCCCGACCTCGAGGATCAGGAACGAGATCATGTATTCCTTGATCCGGGTCTGGATCGGGGCGAAGCTCGCGAGGATGCTGATCCAGGTCAGGGTGGTCGTCAGCACGACGAGGGCCACGGACAGCCCGTCCGCGCCGAGCTTGTAGTCGATCCCGAAGGCCGAGATCCACGGCACCTGCACGACGAACTGGAAGCCCGGCGTGTTCGAGCTGAACATGCCGGCCATGACCAGCGACACGGCCCACGTGATCAGTGCGGTCGCGAGCGCCAGGATGCGGGCCCAGCGGGCGGGTGAGAACCCGATCACGATCGCGCCGACGAGCGGCAGGAACGTGACGAGGGTCAGGATCCAGGCGTTCATCGGTCAGCGACCCAGGATCAGGAAGTACGAGCCGGCCATGGCGATCAGCCCGAGGGCGATGCCGAGGGCGTAGTTCTGGACGCGCCCGGTCTGGACGCGGGCCAGGCCACCGCCGCTCCGCCGCGTGACCGCACCGATGCCGTTGACGATGCCGTCGACGACGTTGCGATCGAACCAGGCGAGGCTGTCCGCGAACCGGCGGCCGATGACGACGAACACGAGGTTGTTGATGTCGTCGAACCACCACTTGTTGGCCGACGCGCGATACAGGAAGTGCAGCCGGTTGCTGATGGCCGTGACGACCTTCGGCCGGCCGGCGCGCTTCAGCGGACCCAGCTCGACGCCGAACAGCCACCACGCCACCACGACGCCGATGACGGCGACCGCCACGCTCGCGCCGATGAGCGCGCCATCGATCCCGAACAGCGCGAACTCCTCGGCATGGTGGCCGAGCAGCTCCTCGCCGTGGGCGAAGATGGGTTCAAGGTATGTCGTGAGCAGGCCCTTGCCGTCCTGGATCCCGAACAGCGGCCCGAGCGGCGGGCCGGGCCACGTGAGCACGATGCCGGCGATGACCGACGGGATGGCGAGCAGCCACAGCGGAACGGTCATGGTCCGCGGCGATTCGTGGATCTTCGGCTCGACGTCCTTCGCCACCCGGCTCTCGCCCCAGAACGTGAGCCCGATGAGCCGGAACATGTAGAACGCGGTCATCACCGCGACCACGATGCCGATCGCCCAGACCCACTGGAACCCGAGCTTGAAGCTCTCGCCGAGGATCTCGTCCTTGCTGAAGAAGCCGGCCAGGGGCGGGATGCCCGAGATGGCGATCGAGCCGATGAGCATCGTCCAGTACGTCTGCGGGATCTTCTTCCGCAGCCCGCCCATCTTGCGCATGTCCTGCTCCTCGTGGACGGCATGGATCACCGACCCCGAGCCGAGGAACAGCAGGCCCTTGAAGAAGCCGTGGGTGATCAGGTGGAAGATCGCGGCGCCGAACGCGCCGACGCCGAGCGCGGCGAACATGTAGCCGAGCTGGCTCAGCGTCGAGTAGGCGAGCACGCGCTTGATGTCCGTCTGGGTCATGGCGATCGAGGCCGCGAGGATCGCGGTGAAGATGCCGATCGCGGCGACGACCACCATCGCCTGTGGCGCGCTCGCGAAGATGGGGTTGGCGCGGGCGACGAGATACACGCCGGCGTTCACCATCGTCGCGGCGTGGATCAGCGCGGAGACCGGCGTCGGGCCTTCCATCGCGTCCGGCAGCCAGACGTGCAGCGGGAATTGCGCTGACTTGCCCACGGCGCCGGCGAACAGCAGCAGCGCCACGATCCAGATCGGGATCGTCAGCGCGGTCGGGTCGGCGCTCGTGAGGATGTGGATGGATTCGCGGATGTCGAGCGTCTTCGTGTTCACGAAGACGGCCATGATCCCCAGCGCGAACCCGATGTCGCCGACACGGTTCGTGAGGAACGCCTTCTTGCTCGCCTCGGCAGCGCTGCGCTTGCGGTACCAGAAGCCGATCAGCAGGTAGCTCGACAGGCCCACCAGCTCCCAGGCCAGGAACAGCACGAGCCAGCTGTTCGCGAGAACCAGGATCAGCATCGAGACCATGAACAGGTTCAGGTAGCCGAAGAAGCGCCACCGACCGGGGTCGTGCGCCATGTACCCGATCGAGTAGATGTGCACGAGCATGCCGATCGTGGTCACGACGACCAGCAGCACCGAGGTCAGGTTGTCGACGAGGAACCCGAACTCAACCTTGAAGTCACCTGCCGTGATCCAGGTCCAGAGGTTCACGTTGAGCGCGCCGTCCTCGCCCTCGACGACGCCGTGGAACGTCGCGATGACGTACATCGCGGCCAGCCACGCGCCGACGACCGCCGCGACGGGGATCCAGAACGCATTCGCCCCGAGGCGCCGCCCGACCATGGCCGTGGTCAGGAAGCCCGCCAACGGCAGGGCGACGATCAGGATGACCAGGATCTGCTGAAGGTTCATGGGCGGCTCACCGGCGCATCGCGTCGTACTCGTCGACGAGCGGCGTCTTGCGATTGCGGAAGATCGCGATGACGATCGCGAGGCCGACCGTGGCCTCCGCCGCGGCAACCGCGATGACCATCAGCGCGATCACGGCGCCATCGCCGTTCAGGGCCGGGATGAACGCACCGAAGGCGACGATCGCGAGGTTCACGGCGTTCAGCATCAGCTCGATCGACATGAGCATCGAGATGGCGTTGCGGCGGGCAAGGAACCCGAACGACCCGATCGCAAACAGCAGCCCGGACAGGGTCAGGTAGGTGTTGAGCTGCTCGGAGATGCCCATCAGTCGGGCCGCTCCTTCTTGGCGAGGAACACGCCGCCGATCACGGCGGCGAGGAGCAGCACGCTCACGGCCTCGAAGACGAGGACGTACTGGCTCGACGGGCCGCCACCGAACACGAAGAACGCGATGGTCTTCGTCGTCGCCTCGATCTGGGCCGTGACGGCGCCCCAGTTCGTGCCGTACGCCGCGATCGCCACGAGCACCGCGACGATGATCGAGGCGATGGCCGCGGGCGCGGCCTGGGTCTGGAACACGAGGCGGGCCGGCGCGGCCTTGTCCTGGGTGAGCATGATCGCGAACAGGATCAGGACGCTGATCGCGCCGATGTACACGATGACCTGCGCTGCCGCGACCATCGGCGCGCCCAGCTGGACGTAGATCCCGGCGAGCGACAGGAAGCACACGATCATCGCCAGGCCGCAGCGGATGATGTCGCGCATCGTCACGACGGCAATGCCCGACGCGAGCATCAGCGTGGCGAGGCCCGCCAGCAGCGCGTCATCGAACGAGCCGCCCATGAGGATCAGGACGATGATCGCGGGCGTCGTGATGATCGCGCCGGCGACGGCCGCCGCGAGGAGGTAGAGCCAGGCTCGCATGCGGTCGGCTACTTCAGGTGCGCGTGGGAGCCGCCGTGCGACTCAGCCTGGGATCCGCCGGCGCCGTTGCTGCCACCAGTCGGGCCGCTCGGGCGGGAGAGCGATGCCGGCAGGACCGTGAGCAGCCGGTCCGACGGGACGTAGCGCCCCGCTTCCATCGCTCGCTGGAGCCAGTCGCGCTCCTTGCGGATGTACGTGACCTCGGTCTCGCGATCCACCTGGGCCATCGCCATGAGGTCGATCATCGGCTCCTCGCGGCTCGTGTGCGAGAGCTCGAACTCCTGGCCGTCGCGGAGGGCGTCGTACGGGCACGCATCGACGCAGATGCCGCACAGGATGCAGCGGCTCTCGTCGACCTCGTACTTCTGGAGGACGCGCGGCTTCGGCATGAGCGCGCCCGTCGGGCACGTCTCGGCGCACCGGCCGCAGGACACGCACGGGGTGTCGTTGAGGCTCATGTCGAGCGGCGTCGTCACGAGCGTGTCGAAGCCGATCCGCATGAAGTCGTAGCACGCGGCACCGACGACCTCCGCGCACACGTTGGCGCAGCGGCCGCAGTCGATGCAGCGCGAGGGCTCGCGAAGGATGAAGGCGTGGGAATCGTCCCGGATGTAGTCGTGGTTGATGCCGGTGAACCGGTTCTCGTTGACGGAGCGCAGGCCCGCGCCCTGGTGCGGGGCCGGCTCCAGCGTGGTCAGCGTCGTGCCGTACTCGATGCCGAGGCGGCGCAGGTCGCAGTAGCCGATCGCCTCGCAGGTGCACTGGAGGCAGCGCGTGGACTCGGCGACGATCTCCTCGCGCGAGTACGGGATCTCGTACTCGACGTAGTTGTGGTTGCGCTCCTCGGCCTCGAGGGCCTTCAGGCGGTAGCGCGGCTCCTTGACCTCGCCGGTGAACGGCACGATCGACAGGAACTCGGGCTGCGGCTCCGCCAGCGTCTGGCGGGTCCGGATGGTGGACAGGTCGTTGCCGCGGAGG
>DATAIB010000240.1:0-3210 GCA_036262855.1 Candidatus Limnocylindrales bacterium | reverse complement strand
TCACGCCGACCGGCCGCCATTCGCGATAGCCGATCGCTCCATCGTCGCCGCGGCTCGAGATGCAGACCGAGCCGCTCTCCTGCTGTCCGCTGCACACCCGGTACGGAAAGTCCGCGGTGACGCCCACGTGATAGAGCTGCGCGGTTGGCTGGTTGTACCAGCTGCTCCAGGTCCTGCCGCCGTTGACCGTGACGGCCGCGCCTTGATCACTGACCAGCACGAACGTGTTCGGATCGTTCGGGTTGATCCACAGGTTCTGGTAATCGTCACCGCCGGGGGCACCGCGCAGCCAGGTCCAGGTCTTGCCGCCATCGCTCGACTTCATCGCGACGGTGCCCGCGACATAGACCACATCGGGATTCTTGGGATCGACGACCGGGACCATCATGTCACTGCCGCCGATCTTGGTCGCTGGCCGGGGGTCGGTCGTGATCCGGGCCCAGGTCGCGCCCGCGTTGTCGGAGCGATACACCGCGGTGGTCTCGCCGGTCGTGCGGCCGTTCGGATCGGTGGCCAGGGTCGCGTACAGCCGGGCTGGCTGGCTCGGTGCGATCGCCACGTTGAGCTCCACGGTGTGCGCCGGGAGGCCCCCGGTGAGCGGACGCCAGGTGGTCCCTCCGTCGATCGACTTGTATAGTCCGCCGCCGGTGCCGATGAACTTGTTGCTGTCCTCGCTGGGCCCGAGCCGCGACTCCCACAGCGCCGCGTACAGCACGTCGGGGTTCTTCGGGTCGATCTCCAGATCGGAGGCGCCGGTGTTGGCGTCCTTGTAGAGCACGCGCTGCCAGGTCTTCCCGCCGTCGATCGAGCGGAACACGCCGCGCTGCTCGTTGGGCCCGTAGGGATGGCCGAGCACCGCGACGAACACCCGGTTGGGGTTCCGGGGATCGACGACGATCTGCGGGATCTGCTGGGCATCGTCGAGCCCCAGGTGCTTCCAGGTCTTGCCGGCGTCGGTCGATCGGTACACGCCGTTACCGACGGACAGATCGGGGCGATGCAGGCCCTCGCCGCTGCCGACATAGAGGATGTTGGGATCCGACGCTGCCACCGCGATCGCGCCGATCGATTGTGTCGGCTGATCGTCGAAGATCGGCCGCCAGGTCCGGCCGAAGTCGTCGGTCTTCCACACGCCGCCGTTGACCGGCGCGATGTAGAACACGCTGGGCTGCGACGCCACGCCGGCCGCGGCGCGCGTGCGGCCACCGCGAAACGGGCCGATCATGCGCCAGCGCAGCGTCTGGTACGCGGTTGCCGGGATCGGGCCGGGGTCCGCGAGCGCCGTCGCGGACGCAAGGAGCACCAGGGAAATGGCCAGCTGCCTCGTCTTCATGCGCGGTGCATCGTGCCCCAGATCGCCCGACGAGGGAGCCCCGCGCGCCGGGATTGGTCACTCGCGATCGTGCGCTGCGGGCGATCGGGAAGCGCCGCGCCGCGCTCGACGCCGACGAGGCCCGCTGGCTGCGGGAGGCCGAGGCGCTGCAGATCTGGCGGCCGCTCGGCCTGGTGTCTGTCCTCGACTACCTCGAGCCCGCGCTGGGGCTGGCCGCCGAGCCGCCAGCTTCGCACCGGCCCGTGACCCACCTCAGGCCGCGTTCGTCTGGGACGACCCGAGCTCATACGCGGCAGTGGGATCGTGACAACCACGAGCGCCATGCCCGGTTCCACCATGGCTGGTGGCCGTGGGGTAGCCGCGCGCGGCCGGCTACATGCAGGCGTCGCACAGGCCGCGGACCTGCACCACGACCGAGCGCCACCGAGCGCCCATGATGCGCGGCGGTGGCTTCTCTGGCATCGTGGGCGAGTGTCGGTCGAAGCTGCGAACACGGCATTGCAACGGTTCGTCGAGGCGCTCAACCTCCCGCGCGACGCTGCCGTGCTGCGCGCGGCGGTGGTCGGCGACATCCGGATCGATCGCCACGATCCGGGGGAGCGCGGCGTCGTGCCGGTCTCCGAGACGTACACCGGCCTCGCCGAGGTGACCCGCTGGCTCGCGCGGATCCCACCTGGCGTCACGTTCGCGCTGGCGGGTGCCGCATGGCCCGATGGCGCCGACGGCTGGGGCATCGAGTACGCGTATCATGCGGGCGAGTTCCACCATGGTGGGATCTGGATCGCCAGGCTTGCCATCGACGGACGGATCGCGTTCCTGTCGCATCATCCGTTCGTGCTGCGCCAGGGGCGCTAGCGGCCGTGCCTGTTCGCCGGTCGTCAGCGTGTGCGTTGCGGGGCAAATCCGGCGACCCCGATGGCGATCGACCAGAGCGTGGGCGTAGCGTAGCCAGCGGATGGCTCGACGTCCTTCTGCCACGATTCGCAGCTTGCCGTTTCGCCACAACGTCACGTCGGCCCTGGGCTTCGAGATCTTTCGGCTGTCGCAGCTGTTCGAGCGCGCCGAGAAGCACCGGCTCGATCATGCGCTCGAGTCTCCGCAGCGGCCGGAGTTCCACACGATCTACGTGGGCCTGCGCGGCAAGGGCCAGCTGATCGTCGACTTCACCTCGGTTCCCCTGGGCGCGCAGGTCCTGACCTTCGTCGCGCGCGGCCGGGTGCAGCAGTTCGTGCCGGACCGCGCGGTGGACGCCTGGATGCTGTTGTTCACGCCCGAGTTTCTGGTCCCCGGCGGCGGTGCGCCGGATCCGCTCGCGATGCCGGCGACGCTCGCCGCGTCGTGGGCCGCGCCCGCGATCGCGGTGCCGCCGGCGGAGGCGCGTGCGCTGGTCGCCCTCGCCGATCAACTGGACGCCGAGCACGCGCGACCGTTCGATGAGATCCAGCCGTGGCTCCTCATGGCGCTCCTGCGCGTGCTGGTCCTGCGCGCCGAGCGGCTGGTCGATCACCGGGCCCCGGTGCCCGCAGCGTTGCAACGGTTTTTTACCATCCTCGAGCGTGACCACGCGACCACGCGCTCGGTCGATCACTACGCCAGGCTGGCGGGGCTCTCGCCCCGGCGGCTCGCCGAGCTGGTCCACGAACACGTCGGGACATCGACCAAGCAGGTGATCGACGACCGGGTGATCCTCGAACAGAAGCGCCTGCTGGTCCACACCGAGGTATCGATCAAGGAGCTGGCGGCGCGGACCGGGTTCGCCGAGCCGACCAACCTCGTGAAGTTCTTTCGCCATCATACCGGGGCGACCCCACAGGGCTTCCGCGAGCAACACCGCCGCCGAATGTTACCATCGCACCGCCGATCCTGACCTCGACGCC
>DATAIB010000239.1:0-5370 GCA_036262855.1 Candidatus Limnocylindrales bacterium | reverse complement strand
TTCGCCGATCAGCCGGCTCTTGCCGATCCCCGGCTCGCCGACCACGAGCACGCGCCGCAGTCCGCCTTCCGAGGCGACGGAGCGGAGCCCGTCCACGAGGCTGTCGACCTCCGCGACGCGGCCCACGAATGCCGAGGATTCCTGGGGGCCGGGCGCGGTCGCGCGCCCGACGACGCGAGCAACCGGCACCGCCTCCGCCTTGCCCTTGACCCGGATCGGCTCCAGGTCCTCGAACACCATCGCGTCGGCCGCCAGGGCACGGGTGACCGAGCCCACCAGGATCGAATCCGGGGCTGCGTTCGACGCGAGCCGAGCCGCCACGTTCACGGCATCGCCCATCGCGTCGTCGGCATCCTCCTCTTCGGACCCGAACGCCACCACGGCCTCGCCCGTATTGACGCCGATGCGGGCGTGGAGGTCGTCGCCGGCGGTCGGCAGGCCATCCCGGATTCGAAGGGCGGCCTCGATGGCTCGGCGCGCATCGTCCTCGCGCGCGATCGGGTAGCCCCAGACGGCCATGACGCCGTCGCCGACGACGCGCGCGACCACGCCACCGGTCGCCCCCACGGCAGTCCGCACCAGGGCATGGAATGGGCGCACGCGCGCTCGCACGTCCTCCGGATCCGCCTGGTCCGACGCCGCGGTGAAGCCAACGAGGTCCGCGAACAGGACGGTCAGCAGCCGCCGCTCATGCCGGATCGTCCGCGTTGCCGGCGCAATTCGCGTGCCGCATTCAGGGCAGAACTTCGCGCCCGCCGGGAGCGGCGCCGCGCAGCTTGGGCAGGCCACTCGCGGAGTGTACGGAGGGCGATTCGGTGGTGCCGACTCGGGCGATGCGTCCGGAACCGGGGCGATCGCCTCGCCGATCCCGGGTTTGTGCGCCTCGCCCAAGAGGAATGGAGCCGACACTCGGATTTGAACCGAGGACCTGCTGTTTACGAAACAGCTGCTCTACCGCTGAGCTATGTCGGCCCGGGTTCGGGAGTATACCGAAGGCCGTTTCGGGCCCCGGCCGCTGCAGATCGGCGGCGACCAATCCGTGTCGGCCCCCGGCCCGCGTGGTCACGGAGGCCATCGTCGGCCCACGGGCTCCGCGCATAATCCAGCCGTGGCCGACCTCGTGATGCTCGGGTTCATCGCCGGATTCCTGCGTGGTGGCTGGTCGAGCGGCTTCGTCCGCCGATTGTTCGGCCTGGTCTTCCTCGCCATCTCCTTCGTGGCCGGCGCATTCCTGCGGACACCGGCGGGCGCCCTCGTCCACACGTTCCTGCCGAAGATCCCGGAGCAGTACGCGGAGATGGTCGGGTACTCCGTGGCGTTCAGCGCGCTGCTCATCATCTTCAACCTGTTCTCGTCGAAGATCCTGTCGCGCGTTGCGACGGGCGGGCTCAGCAAGGAGCTCGACAAGGCGCTCGGGCTGATCTTCGGCGGCCTCGAGGCGATCCTCATCCTGTCCGCCGCGATCGTGATCCTGCACACGTACACGGACCCCGGCAGCGCCACGACCGGGATCTCGCAGCTCGGATTCCTGCACGACATCCGGACCGCGGTCGACGACTCGACGATCGGCAAGCTGCTCGAGGACACGACGGTGCCGCTCGTGCTGCTGCTGCTCGGGCCCTTCCTGCCGACGGACATCAAGTCGATCGTCCCCACAACGATCCCGGGCGGCCTGCCCGGGTTCCCGCTGCCGGGCTTGCCTGGTCCCACCCCGACGCACCACTGAACGTGGCGACGCTCGCCCAAGCGGTGGCTGCGACGCCGCCTGAAGGCCTGACCGAGGTCGAGGCGGAGCGCCGCCGCGGGGCCGGCCTGGGCAACGTGGCGCTGCCGCCGACCTCGCGCACCTACGCCCAGATCCTGCGCGAGAACGTCTTCACGTTCATTAACAACATCCTGTTCGCGCTCGGCGCGGCGCTCATCGCGGTCGGTCGGCCCATCGACGCCCTCGTGTCGGTGTCGGTCATCGCCACAAACGTGATGGTGGGCGTGGCGCAGGAGGTGCGCGCGAAACGGACGCTCGATCACATCGCCCTGCTGACGCAGCCCACCGCCACGCTGGTCCGAGAGGGCAAGGTGCGCGAGGTGCCGCCGACGGAGCTCGTGGTCGGCGACCTCATCCAGATCGGGCCGGGCGATCAGGTCGTGCTCGATGGCCGCCTGGCATCGGGCGCCGTCGGGCTCGACGAGTCGCAGCTCACCGGCGAATCCGACGTCGTGCGCAAGAAGCCGGGCGACGAGGTGTTCTCCGGCAGCTTCGCGACGACGGGCACCGGACGCTACGTCGCCGAGAAGGTCGCCGGCGCCAGCCTCGCGAACCAGATCACGGCCGGCGCGCGTACCTTCCGCCGCGTCCTGACGCCGCTTCAGGGCCAGATCAATCTCGTCATCCGGGTCGTGCTCGGGATCGTGATGTACCTCGAGATCCTGCTCGTGATCCGCGGGCTCCTGCGCTCCTCGGCGCTCGGTGATGTCGTGGCCGACGCGACCCTCGTCGCCGGCCTCGTGCCGAACGGCCTGTTCGTCTCGATCGCCGTGGCCTATGCGCTCGGTGCGATCCGAATCCTGCGGTTCGGCGCGCTGGTCCAGCAGTCGAACGCGATCGAGTCGCTGAGCCACGTCGACGTCCTGTGCCTGGACAAGACCGGCACGCTGACCGCGAACCGGCTCGAGGTGGAGGCGGTCGCGGGGCTCGGCGGCGTCGCGGATGACGAGGTGATCGCGGCCGTGTCCACGCTCGCGTCGAGCGCGACCGCGGCCAACAAGACCAGCGAGGCGATCGCGGCGAAATGGCCCGGAACGCCGCGGCCGCTCGCCGGCGAGGTGCCGTTCTCGTCGGCGCGCAAGTGGAGCGCCGTGGCGGTGGATGGCGCCCAGATCGTGGCGCTGGGTGCGGCGCCGTTCATCAAGCCATACCTCGCCCGAGACGCGAACGGCGAGGTGGCACTCTGGCCACAGATCGAGGAGGCAGCCGCCGCCTGGACGTCGCGGGGCCTGCGCGTGCTCCTCGTGGCCACCCACCCCGACGCGAGCGCGCTGCCGCACGCGGATGACGAGGCCAGCGCGGCGTTGCCGCTCGGGATGACGCCGATCGGGCTGGTCGCGCTCCGGGACCAGCTTCGAGGCGAGGCGGCCGCAACGCTATTGCGGTTCATCGAGGCGGGGGTCGCGATCAAGATCATCTCCGGCGACGACCCGGACACGGTGGTTGCCCTTGCCCGCCAGGCGGGTCTCGAAGGCGACCTCCCGTCGATCTCCGGCCCGGACCTCGAGGCCGCGGATGCCGCGACCGTGGGCCGCCTCGCGAGCGAGACGACCGTCTTCGGACGGATCACGCCGGCCCAGAAGGAGCGGCTCGTCGACGCGCTTCGGGCGGCGGGCCACTACGTCGCGATGATCGGTGACGGCGTTAACGACGTGCTGTCGCTGAAGAAGGCCAACCTCGCGATCTCCATGGGCTCGGGCAGCCAGGCGACGCGCGGCGTCGCGGACCTCGTGCTCATGGGCGACTCGTTCGCCGCCGTCGCGCAGGCGGTCGAGGAAGGCCAGCGGATCATCAACGGGATGCAGGACATCCTGAAGCTGTTCCTGACACGCATCGCCACCGTCGGCCTCGTGGTGGTCAGCTCGCTCGTCGTCGTCTCGTTCCCGATCGAGCTCCGCAACGCGTCGGCGCTCACGATCTTCACGGTCGGCATCCCCAGTGCCCTCCTCGCCATCTGGGCCGCGCCAGGCCGCAGGCCCGCCGAATCCCTGGCCACCACGCTCGCGAGCTTCGTGATCCCCGCCGCAATCGTGTCGTCGCTGATGGGCCTCGCCGTGTTCTACGGCTCCATCGCGCTCGCCGGCGCGCATGACGACGTGGCACTCGCGGCGGCGAGCGCGCAGGCACGCACGGCGCTCACGACATTCCTGGTCTTCGTGGGGCTCGCGCTCATCGTGTACGTCGAGCCGCCGACCCCGTGGTGGGCCGTCATCGAGCCGCTCACGAAGGACCGCCGGCCCACGTACCTCGCGCTCGTGCTCGGTGCCGGGTACGTGGCGACGCTGCTCATCGCACCGATGCGCGAGTTCTTCTCATTTGCGGTTCCAACGCCGCGCGACGCCGTGCTCGCGGTCGGAGCGGGGCTGATTTGGATCCCGCTCGTGCGGCTCTTCTGGCAGAAGCAGCTGGTCCACCGCTTCCTGGGCCTGGGGTCCTGACCGCCCGTCCCTACGCGCGGCCAATGACAGTCCGACTGTCCTTTTGCGGGGACCCCGGGCCATACCGTCGTGCGGACCCCGCCCTCACGCCGCAAACCAAGTTCCGGCGAGCGTGATCGACCGCCGTCGGCCGTTCCGGTATGGCGTTATCGCCGGGAAAGCCCAGAAAGGACAGTCCCACTGGCATCCGAGCCCATGGGGGCCAACTCCGGGTGGGCGCCTATGGCCAGTCCCGCTTGGGTCGCCGTCCCGGCGCGGATCGCCTCGGGCCCCTAGAGCTCCAGCGGGATGGAATCGGCCTCGGGCCGCGGCCGCGACTCGGCGCGTGGCGGCGCGATCTCGTGGTGACGGTTGCAGCGGGCCTCGTACGTCTCGACCGCCTGCGCGTCCATGCCCCCGATCACGACGAGCGGGTCGTCGATCGCAGCGGGACGGCCGTTCACGAGGCGCTGGGTGCGCGTCGCGGTCTCACCGCAGATCACGCAGATGGCGGTGAGCATGGAGACCTCGTCGGCAACCGCCATCAGGGCCGGCATCGAGCCGAAGGGCCGGGCTGCGAAGTCCGTGTTGAGGCCGGTGACGATGACGTGCCGGCCGGAGCGCCGCAGCGCTTCGACCGCGTCCACGATCTCCGGCACGAAGAACTCCGCCTCGTCGATGCCGACGAGGTCCGCGTCCGATTCGCGCGCGAGGCTCACGATCTTCCCCGGGTCGTCGGTCGGGATGACGCGCGACGGGTAGCGCGCCATCGAGCGGCTCTCCGCGTACTCGGGCGGCGTGCGGGTGTCCATCTCGGGGCGCACGAGCAGGATGCGGCGGCGCGCATATTCGGCGCGGCGGAGGAGCCGCAGCAGCTCGTCCGTCTTGCCCGACGACATGCAGCCGACGATGACGTGGAGCCACGGGTCGGCGCGGTAGAACATCGCCTCGGAGGGTACCGCCGCAGCCCCGGTGTCCGCCTACAGGCCGAGCTCGCCTCGGGCCGCCTTCATCCCTTCGATGACGTTCTGGACGTGCTCCTCGAACGGCACGGCGAGCTCGTCGGCACCCTTCGCCAGCTGATCGCGCGGCACCTGCCGGGCGAAGCCCTTGTCCTTCATCTTCTTGACGACCGACCGAACGTCGACCTCGTCGAGGCTCCGGTTCGGGCGGACGTAGGTCACCGCG